>JAEYOT010000943.1 GCA_023411445.1 Pseudomonadota bacterium | reverse complement strand
ACCTACATGTTCGGCTTCGCCGGCATCCGCGGCCACTCGCACAACGGGTTCACCTCGTACTTCATGGGTGAACGGCTGACCCGCGCACCCTTTTACTACCTGCCCGTGCTGCTCGTGATCAAGAGCCCACCGGGGCTGCTCGCGCTCTTGCTTGGCGCCGCCTACTTACTGCTTCGTCGACGGTCGCTCGCGCTGCCCAGCTGGGTGCTGGCTGCTGCCATCGGCACCTTCCTGCTGATGGCCAGCCGCTCGAACCTCGCCATGGGCATACGGCACGGCCTGCCGGTGCTGGCGCCCCTGTCCGTGCTGGCGGCGCGCGCCTTCGACCTACTTTGGCTCAAGTTTCCAGTTGTGTGGGCGCAGGCGGCGCTGGCTGCGGCGCTGACGTCGGTCGGCGTGTCTGGCGTCACCGCAGGGCCGGACTACCTGGGCTACTTCAACGTTCTGGTGGGCGGACGCGAGGGCGGGCACGAGATCAGCATCTACGGCGAGGACTGGGGGCAAGATCGCGAACGGCTGGCGCAGCTGGTCAAGGAGAAGGGTCTCAAGCCCCTGTATTACGACCCGCAGACCGCCATGCGTGCTCAGGAGGTCCGTCACTTGGGCATGAGCTATCGCAGCTTGCGCTGCGGCACGCGCGTGAAGGAAGGTTGGGTTGCGCTTCACGCGCTCACCTACCGCACACGGGACATCGCCAAGTGCCACCCGTACTTGGAAGGGCGTGCTCCTGACCTGCACATCAACCACCACATTTACCTGTGGCAGGTCGGAAGCCACAAAGGCCCGGCCGCGCCAGAGCCCAACGACGACGCGGACGCGGATGAAGCGCCGGAGGACGACTGAGCCCTAGCAGGCCCGCCATGTTGCAACTGCTGCGCGTCCCCCTGCTCACCCCGGCGAGCGGTCGATTTTTGATCGCCGTGCTGCTGTGCGTGAAGATCGCGCTCACGGCTTGGAACGCGCGCGTCTTCGATGGCAAAATCTACGATCAGGGCCACCACCAAGATCGCGCGTTGTTCGGCGGGCTACGCGCAGGCAAGATGGCGTACAACCCGCCGCTGTACTACCTACCGGCGCTGCTCATCGAGCGCCCGGCGGACGTGCCGCTGGTGGAGCGCAGCCACAAGAGCGAGGGAGAGGACGACGAGGCGATCGCGTCGCGCGAGGCCGCCAAGTCTCCCGCTGGCCCCAGCGAGAAGCGCCACAAAGCCAAGCTCTTGCGGCTGATCCGCCACACGAACATCGTGTGGATCGCGCTGATTTACCTCGGTTGGATCTGCTATGCCTTCCCGCGTCTGCTGCCTGGCTTTCGCGCCTGGTTCTTGGCGTCGCTGCTACTGCTGGCGATCCCCGGCTTCCAGAAGTTGGGCGTGATGGTGCACCCGGACAACGCCTTCGCGGCGCTCACCACGGTCGGGGTTTGCGCCTGGCTGTGGGTGCGCGATCGCTACCGGCGCGGCACGCTCGCCTTCAAGCACCTGCTCCCGTTCGCGGTGGCGGCCGGCGCGGTCGGGTTGACGCGGCCGTTCTCGATCGTGGCCGTCGCGGTCTTGACCACGGCCTTGCTCGTCTACCTGGTGCGCTTGGAAGGCTGGCGCTGGGGACGACTCTTAGTGCGTGGCGCGGCGCTCCTGGCGATCGTCGGCGTGCTGAGCGGCAGCTGGTACGCCTATCGCTGGCAGTACACGGGTCACGTCACCAACGCCTACCACGATCGCTACATTCAGACGTTCGAACGCCGCCGACCTGGCTTCGACTACGTCCACTATTTCACCACCTTCCATCTGCGGAAGGTGCTGGAGACGCCGAACCGACGCATGGGCGGCGGCTCCACCAGCATCTACGCCAACAACCCCGACGCGAACAGCTTCTTCACGCTGCTGCACTAGGAGGTGTGGGGCGATCACTGGCTCTATTTCTCCGGCAACCAGGCCAAAGAAGAGAAGCTATGGCCGAAGCGCACCATGCTGGCGTCGGCGCTAGCGATGCCGGCGATCCTGCTCGGGCTGGGCACCGGCTTCCTGCTAGATCTCAGGCTCCGCCTACGTCGTGCGCTCAGCGCTGCGCCCAAGCCGGGGGTGCTGAGCAAGCTGCGCGCGCTCATCGACGGGCTTGAGCTGGATCTGGTGCCCCTCGGTTTGGCGCTGCTGGGCACCCTGCTGTTCCTCTACTGGCAAGCTGGTCCGGCGCTTTTGCCCGGCAAGAACTCCACCGTCAAATTCGTCTACATCGCCAGCTTGTTCGGGCCGACGCTGGCGCTGTTGTTTCGGCGCCGGCTGCGTCCGCTCAGCTTCAACCTGCTGGCTGGCTATTTCCTGCTGCTATTCGTGATCTCACTGCCGGTAGCCATGTTCTGGCCGTCCTGAGCGTCAGCGAACGCCGCGCCCCTTGCGGGTCACGCGCGGCAAGTCCGTGTGAGGGCTGACCTCGAGCGCCAAGCCGTCGCTTTCGCCAGCGAGCAGGCGCTTGCTGCCCGCCAGGGCGATCATGGCCGCGTTGTCCGTGCAGGCGCGCACGACCGGCACGACGAGCCGCACGCCGCGCGCCTCCGCCGCGGCGGCCGCTCGGC
>JAEYOT010000940.1 GCA_023411445.1 Pseudomonadota bacterium | reverse complement strand
TCCTTGAACGCAGCGAGCATCTCATGAGCCACCCGATTGCCGATCTGTTGAAGCGCGCTCTGTTGGTCGGAGCGCGCGAGGTGAGGTTGGTGCCCGGTCGTCGTACCGTCGTCGTCGTCCCGCAGGGGCAAAGCGAGGTGAAGGGCGACCCGCAGACGCCGGAGAAGATTGATAGCCTGCTCGCGCCGATCATCCCCGCGTCGGCCAAGCAGCACCTGCAGGCCGGCTTCGCCGAGTGGGACTTCGAGCTGGAAGGCCGTGGGCCGGTCAGGGTGTGCGCCGAAATGAAGCTCGGCATGGTGCACGCCTCCTTCTTCCTCGATCGCTGCGAGACCCTGGCTCAGCAGGCGGACAAAGTGGAACGGGTGCCGCGCATGCCCCCGCCCGCGCCGCTCGCGCCTCCGACGCCAGCTGCCTTCAACGCCTCCATCGACACGGATGACGATCTCGGCATCCCCCAGCGCCCGGCGCTGCCCACACAACCGCCCGTGCCCTCACTGGCCTACGACAACGCCCTCTCCGATGGCTCAACCGCCAACATCGATCGCCTCCTGAGCAAGCTGCTGGAGCGGAAAGGTTCGGATCTCCACATCTCTACCGGCGCGCCGCCGATGATGCGCGTGGACGGCGAGATGCACCCCGTCGCCGGCTACGACACGCTCAGCGCCGAGCAGGTGCAGCGCATGCTGATGCCGATCGTGCCGCCGCGGAATCGTGAAGAGTTCGAGAAGACGCACGACGCTGACTTCGCTTACGAGCTCGTCGGCAAAGCGCGCTTCCGCGCCAACCTGTTCGTCGATCTCCGGGGCATGGGCGCGGTCATGCGCGTCATCCCCAGCAAGATCCTGACGGTGGAAGATCTGAACCTGCCGCGCGAGCTGCTCAGCTTGTGTCACCTGCCCAAGGGCTTGGTGCTGGTCACGGGTCCGACCGGCTCCGGCAAGAGCACCACCTTGGCGGCGCTCATCGACTACATCAACCGCACGCGCTCCGATCACATCATCACGATCGAAGATCCCGTCGAGTTCGTGCATCCCAACAAGAAATGCCTCGTCAACCAACGCCAGGTCGGCGAGCACACGGACTCCTTCAAGAAAGCCTTGCGCGCCGCCCTGCGTGAAGATCCAGACATCGTGCTCTTGGGCGAGATGCGCGACCTAGAGACGATCGCGATCGCGCTCGAAACCGCTGAAACCGGCCACCTGGTGTTCGGCACCCTGCACACCTCCTCGGCGCCCAGCACCATCGACCGCATCATCGATCAGTACCCGCCAGAGCAGCAGGAGCAGATCCGCGTCATGCTCGCGAACAGCCTCAAAGGCGTGATCGCGCAGATGCTCTGCAAGAAGATCGGCGGCGGCCGCGTCGCAGCGCTGGAAGTGATGTTCGGTGTCCCTGCGATCGCGAACCTGATCCGCGAGAAGAAGGTCTTCCAGATCAACAGCATCATCCAGACGGGGCGCAAGCAGGGCATGTGCCTCATGAACGACAGCCTGTTCAAGCTGGTGAAAGACGGCGTGGTCACGCCCGAAGAAGCGCTCTCCAAAGCCAACGACAAAGCCGGCTTGCTCGGCGCCTTCCAAGGCGCAGGCATCAAGCTGGACGCCTCCGCCGCGTCGTGAACGCAGCGCTGCGTGGGCGTTCGTCGAGCCCAGCGCGGCCTAGCGTCGTCGCGAACACACCGCATGCCTCACGGGCGACCGTGCCACCGAATCGACGCTGATCGCGGCGCTAAACGAAGTTCCAGATTGAACTAAAATTTGTCAATGATTTCGCGGTCAATCCGTCGGCCGGCTCGATGCTGCTACTTTGAACTATCCGCCGCTCGTAGAGACGCGCTCGTAGAGACGCGCTCGTAGAGACGCGCTCGTAGAGACGCGCTCGTAGAGACGCGCTCGTACAGACCGCCGCTCGTAGAGACGCGCTCGTAGAGGCGCGCTCGGGGGCCGCGTCGAAGCTAACGCCCGCTCGTGCGCCATGGAGCGGTGATGACCTGCGCCTACTGTCGGCGCACCATCGTCGTGGCGCCGGGACTCGTGTGCGGGAAGGTTCCCGAAGAGGGACGCACCGGCGCGGTGCAGCTGCTCCTCCGTCTCGACCGCTTCGGTGCGCACCCGCATCCGCACTCGAGCCCGCATCCGCGTCCGCATTCAAGCCCGCACCCGCGTCCGCATTCAAGCCCGCACCCGCACTCGAGCCCGTATCCGCTCCCGTCCCAGCGCCCGGCATCGGCGCGGCACTGCGTTGGCACTGTCGCAGCCGATGGCTCGGCGCAGCTCACTCCGTCTCCGCTATCGGCGTGATGCATCGACTCCGCTGCAAGCGCTCGGCGATTCTGCCACGATTGAGTGTCCGCCGCGCTGGCACTGAGCGCTACCGGCATGAAGCTCGTCGATCGCGATCAGCGCAGCAGGGAAGGGGCGGTGGCGTCCCGGCGGCTGAGTGGACAGTTCAAAGTAGCACTATCGAGTAGCCGACGATGCGGGTCTCGAAATCATTCGGCAATTTCTAGTCCAATATTGAACAGTGTTCGGCGCGGCGATCAGGGGTGCTACGGAGCCGGCGCTGGGTGTGCTCGTGTTCGAGCGCGGCGACTGGATTTCCAAGTCAAAGAGGCGAGAGGGAGTGGGGCGTGGGCGGTGGGGGCGCGTCGTGATAGGTTCGCGCGCGAATGGCCGCCAAGAAGGGCATCCCGAAGCAGAGCATCCCCTCGGGGGAGGACATGGCCGAGCGTTTGGCGTCGGGCGGGCTGTTCGGGGAAGAAGAAAAGTTCGATCGGGTTTTTCGGCCGAGCTCGCTGGAGGAGTTCGTCGGGCAGGAGCAGCACAAGCAGAACCTGCGGGTGTACGTCGAGGCGGCGCGGCGTCGGAAGGAGCCGCTG
>JAEYOT010000932.1 GCA_023411445.1 Pseudomonadota bacterium | reverse complement strand
CTTCCCGACGCCGCCGGAGACGCTGGCGCAGCAGCTGCAGGCGCTCACGCCCAGCTCCACGCCGATGGCCGTGCTGATGCTGCTGGCGGTCGCGGGGGTGGTGCCGTTCGTGGAAGAGCTATTTTTTCGCGGCGCACTGTTCACGCCGCTGCTCCGGAGCGGGCCGGCGCTGATCGCGGTTTGGACCACTTCCGTGGCCTTCGCGCTGGCGCACGCCGAGCCGCGCAACTGGGCGCCGCTCTTCCTGGTGGCGTTAGTACTAGGTGAGCTACGGCGCTTGGGGGGCTCGATTTGGTCGTGTGTCGCCTTGCACGCGGCCTTCAATGCGGCAACGCTGCTCTACGTGTTCGTCGCGCGCCCGGTGGAAGTGAAGCCGCAAGGCAGCTCGTGGCAGATCGCCACCATCGGGTGTGTGCTGTGTGGCTTAGGGGTTTGGCTGTTCGGGCGCGTCTCGAGTCGTCGCCTGGCGGAGGCGCAAAGCTAATGAAGATTGCCGTATGTCTGCTGGGTGGCGGGGCGATGGGAGCCATGTTCCAGATCGGAGCCTTGGCCGCGCTGGAAGACAGCCTGGAGGGTTTTCAGGCCTCCAGCTTCGATCTGTTCTTGGGCAGCTCCGCGGGGGCCAGCGTCGCAGCGGCGCTGGCCGGCGGGCTGCCGGTGCAGCGCATCTACCGCGCCTTCCTGGATCCGGCGGACGTTTACTTCGGCTTGGAGCGCGGGCACCTGCTGCGCGCGGACATGGCCGAGTGGCGGCGCACGGTGGTGTCGGCGCTCTCGGCGCTCCGCCACGGCGCAAGCTCCCTGCTCTCGGGCAAGACGACGGACTTGCCGGCGCGCCTCTCGCAAGAGGTGGATCGCCTGTACGACTCGCTGCCGGCAGGCCTGTTCACGCTGGAGGGCTACGAGCGCTTCCTGGAGGCCTTCTTCATCCGACGCGCTGTGCCGAACGCGTTCGCGGAGATGCCGCGCGCGCTGCGCATCCTGGCTCACGACTTGGACTCGGGCGACCCGGTGGCGTTCGGCGCTGGGGGCTTCGATCGCGCGCCGGTGGCGCGAGCTTGCATCGCCTCGATGGCGATCCCGCCCTTGTTCTCGCCGGTCCGCATCGGCGATCGCCACTACGTGAGCTCCGGCGCGGCCGAAGTGGAGCAGCTGGATCTGGCGGTGAGCGAAGGCGCGGACGTGCTGGTGGTGGTTCGCCCGATGGTGGCCATCACGGTGAGCGCCGTGCCGACCGGCCACGGCGAGCGCGACAGCTTGCGTGACAAAGGCATGATGTGGGTGTTCAACCAGGCGCGCCGCATCGGCGTGCAGCGCTCCGTCGAGGCGGCCATTACGCGTATCCGCGAGGAGGGCAAGGCGCAGGTGCTGGTGCTGCAGCCCAACCGCGAGGACGGCATCCGGGCGATGTACAACCCGGCCAGCTACGACGCGCGCCGCGGCATGTTGGAGCACGCGTATCGGCAAACGCGCGCCGCCCTCTCGCGTGCCTTCGCCGAGCGCGATCCGGCGCTGGAGCGCGCCGGCTTCGTCCAGCGCGTTTCGCAGTCGCTGCCGCCTCCGGCCATCTCACTGACGCCATGAACGTGCGCGGTGTGCTCTCACTGGTGCTGGTGAGCCAGCTGGCGGTGCTGGGCGGCTGTAAGAAGCCCCTGCGGGTCGGCGAGCACGTGCTGGTCGAGTGGGAGAAAGATCAGCCGCCGTACCCGGCTTACATCACTGAGCGCGTCGGAGCGACGCGCTACCGCGTGCACTTCGATGGCTACGACTCGCGCTGGGATGAGGACGTGAGCGTGGATCGTATCCTGGGTCGCGTGGAGGGGCCGGTAGTCGCCCCGCCGCCGCCGCGTAAGGTGGCGCTGGCGGCGGGCGTGGCTTCACCCAAGGCGTCCGGCAGCGCGGGCGAGGTGGCCGTGAGCCCCTATCGCGAGGGCGACCGCGTGCGCGTCACCTGGCGCGGCAGCGTTTACTCGGCCACCGTGACCAAGGTGGTGGCGAAGGACCGCTTCGAGGTGCACTACGAGGGCCACGAGGCGGCTTGGGACGAGGTCGTGGGCATCGATCGCATCGTGGGCCGCAGGTGACTCAGTCACCCGGCATGTAGCCGAGCGAGCGCCAAGCCGACAGCAGCCGCCCCCGCTCCGCCGCGCTGGCCAGCTCGGGCTGCGCGTCGCTCAAGCGCTTGGCGCGCGCGAGCCAGCGCTGGGCGGCCTGCGCGTCCCCCAGAGCCAGGTGGCTGAGGCCGCGGTACAGCGAGTACTCGAACAGCTCTGCTGGCGGCAGGGCGCGCGCCTCGGCCTCCAGCGCGCGGTACTGCGCGACCGAGTCCGGATAGCGCGCCTGCTCGAAGCTGGCCTTCGCTTCGCTCAGCGGGGAGGCGCAGCCGACCAGCAGTAGGGAAACGCCGTACAGATTGCGCAGCATGGCTTGCTGTTCGGCCACACGCCGAGCGGGTTGCGTGATAATCCATCGACATGGCTGACGACGAGAGAACAAGGCTCGCGCACAACTTGAGGGAGCTCCGCGAGGCCCGCAGCTTGACGCAGCAAGAGCTGTCGGATCGCTCCGGCGTGCCGCGGCCGACCTTGGCGCACCTCGAGTCCGGCCAAGGCAACCCGACGCTGTCGGTGCTG
>JAEYOT010000824.1 GCA_023411445.1 Pseudomonadota bacterium | reverse complement strand
GCCGTACGCTGACCGCCTCGCACACGAACCGATCTCGTGAGGATGACGGCACTGGCCGTGCCGCGAGATCGGTTTCGGCGTGCGCCGGAGCGCCGTCGTCGGCGTTTCGCGCGCGTCTGCAGTAACTCTGCAGGGTGCCGGTGCGACTTACGTAACCGCTGGCGATCGCTGAGCAATTCGCCTGCGTGTTTCTTGGCCCGCGCGGCGCCCCGGAGCGAACATCGCGCCCAGGCCCCATGCAGCTCGAAGAATTCCCCAAGAGTGTTTTCAGGCTCCAACCGCCGCCGCTTTGGTACGTCACCAACGGCGAGCTCACCGTCGGTCCGGTCGTCACGGGGCTGTTGATGAAGGGCGTGGAGTACGGCCGCGTGCCGGAGTACTGCCACGTGCGCACCTACCACGGCGATTGGCGCACCTTGAATTCAGTGCGCGAGATCTCCGCGCTGAACAGCAAGACTTTCGGCAAGGCGCCGACGCAGGAGCAGCTGCTGGCGGAGTGGGGTCGCCCGGTCGAGCGCATCAAAGACGAGATGGAGCTGGCGCACACGGTAACGTGGCTGTCGCTGGTCACGACCGGCGCGGAGAGCGCGATGTTTCACTACCGCGGTCGCTACGGCCGCTCGCTCGTCACGCGCTCCGTGCTCGGCCCGATGTCGACCGAGCGCCTCGGCTACGCGCTGCCCGAGAGCGATTTGCTCCTGAAAGCCGCCCGGCGCGGCCGCCCCGTGTTCGGCCCGCCCTACGGCCCGACCGAGGACGCGCTGGCCATGCGCTTCGCCAGCAGCAAGGGCGGCTCCGGCGCCGTCGCCATGATCCCCGCCTTCATCGGCAACGAGCTCACGGCCATGCTCGAGCTCTCGCGTCCCGGCCACGCCTTCCGCCGCACGGACTTGCAGCGGGCGGAGCGCATCGTGCAGCGGGCGCTGAAGCAGCGCAGCAACTGAGCACATGAGCTCGCCTCCGCTCGTCGAGTGGGGGTAGGCCTGTCACCCGGCCCAGCTGGGCCGGGTCGCTACGCACGCGACTCGGCCTCCCCCATCAAGCAAAGCCCGGCGAGGGACGCGCGCCCAAGTCCAGTTGCTCTGCGGACAGCGGCGTGAGCAGCTCCTCCGCGCCATCGAGAAAGTCGGCTACCGTTTGCTGCGCGAGCAAGCGCCGCGCGAGCGCGACGCCGTCCGGCAACGCGCGCCGCAAGTAGTTGAGCTGTTCTTTCAAACGGCCCAGCTCGGTCTGCTCCGGATCGCGCTGACGTGCGGCGAGCGCGCGGCTCAAGCGCCGCAAATGCGCCGCCACGTCCGCGCCTGAAGGGCGCATCGGCTCACGCCCCGCGACTAGCTCGCTCAGCTGCCGGAAGATCCAAGGGTTGCGCAGGGCCGGTCGCCCCAACATCACCGCGTCGCAGCCGGTTTGCTCGAACATGTCCAGCGCCGACTGCGCGTACCAAGCGTCGCCGTTGCCGATCACGGGGATGTCCAGCTCGTGCTTGATCGCTGCGATGATGCGCCAGTCCGCGCTGCCGCCGTAGTGATCGACGCGCCGGCGTGGGTGCACCGCCAGGTAGTCCAGCCCGCTGTCGCGCACCAAGCGCGCGTTGGTGAGCGCTTCGTCGCTGCTATCGAAGCCGGCGCGCAGCTTGGCGGAGAGCAAGCCCGGCACGGCACGGCGCATGGCTTCGAGCAGTGGTCGCAGCTTGGCTGGATCTTTGAGCAGCGCGGCGCCCACGCCCTTGCGGGCCGCCGTGTGCGTGGGACAGCCCAAGTTCAGATCGACGGCGTCGGCGCCGGCTTCGGCCACCACCGCGCCCGCCTCTGCCATCAGCTCCGGATCGTTGCCCATCACTTGCACGCTGAGCGCGACGCCGGTCTGCTTCTCCACTTGGCGCTTGAGGTACCGTGGCGAAATCTTCTCACCCGAGATCCGCACGAACTCCGTGCACACCAGCCCCACCGGTCCGTAGCCGGTCAGCACCTCGCGTACCGCGGCGTTGGTGACACCCTCCATGGGTGCCAGCACGGCGGCGGGCGCGAACGGGAATGCCTTCACGCGCTGGCTCGCTCCTGGCTGGGCTGGCTCATGGGCGCGACGTTAGCGCGCGGATCGCGCCTGCCAAGCGCGGAGCCAGAACGCCTCGCCTCGGCCGCGGGCCCGGCAGCGCGGAGAAAGCCCGATGCGTCTTGTCTCGCCCCCCTGTTCAAGTCGTGCGGACGACCCTAGACGCGTGGGGCATGGAAACTAACGAGCTGCATCGCGGACGACTGATCGATCACATTCAGCTGGTCGTGGCCGACCTGGCGGCGAGCAAGCGCTTTTACGCCGGAGTGCTCGGCGCGCTCGGCCTGAGCATCGAAGGGGAGGCGGAAGAGCATTTCTGGGTGGACGAGCTGTTCATCTCGACGAAGGACAGCAAGGACGCGCAAGGCGCGCTCACCGGTCGCACGCACCTCGCGTTTCAAGCTCCCACGCGTGAAGCCGTCACCGCATTCTATGAAGCGGGGCTGGCTGCGGGCGGGAAGGACAACGGCAAGCCGGGCGACCGCCCCTACCACCCGGGCTACCACGCCGCGTTCTTGTTGGATCCGGACGGCAACAACATCGAGGCTGTTTATCACGGGCCGCACCAGCGCTCGGCGCCCTCGGTGCTGATCACGTTCTGAGCAAGGCGCCGCGCTTCACCGCCGCACGTCGACGACCACGCGGCCACGCACCTTGCCGGCCAACAGCTCGTAGGAGAGCGGGATGGCCTCGGCGAGCCCGACGTCGCGCGTGACTTCCTCGAACCAGCTCTTGTCCGATAGCTCCACCAGGCGCTGCCAGCACAGCGTGCGCTCTGCTCGGGGTCGGAGCGCGCTGTCGATGCCCAGAAGGCTGACGCCGCGCAGGATGAAGGGCGCAACGGTCGCGGGAAAATCCATGCCCTGCGCCAGGCCGCAGGCGGCGACGGCGCCGCCGTGCAGCGTGCCGGCGCAGGCGTTGGCCAAGGTGTGGCTCCCCACCGAGTCGACGACGCCCGCCCAGCGCTCCTTCTGCAGGGGCCGGCCAGGGCTGGCCAGCTCGCTCCTGTCGATGATCTCGCTGGCGCCGAGGCGAGTCAGGTACTCGCGCTCCTCGAGGCGACCGGTGGAGGCGATCACCCGGTAGCCGAGCTTTGCCAGGATGGAGACGGAGAAGCTGCCGACGCCTCCGCTCGCGCCCGTGACCAGCACCGCACCCCGCTCGGGCGTGACGCCGTGCCGCTCGAGCGCCTGCACCGCCAGCATCGCCGTGAAGCCGCCCGTGCCGATGGCCATCGCGTCCCGCGCGCTGAGGCCGCTCGGCAGCGGCACCAGGCCCTCCGTGGGCACGCGGGCCAGCTCCGCCAAGCCGCCCCACGTCTTCTCGCCGATGCCGAAGCCATTGCCGATCACCGCGTCGCCGGCGTGAAAGCTGGGGTGCCGGCTCGCCTGCACCACGCCCGCGAAGTCGATGCCCGGCACGAGCGGGAAGGCGCGCGCCACAGCGCCCCGCCCCGTGATCGCCAGCGCGTCCTTGTAGTTCACGGTGCTGTGCGAGATCTGCACCGTGACGTCGCCCTCCGGCAGCTGCGCTTCATCCACCTCCGTGAGGCGGCGCTGCTGCTCGCCCGTCGCGTCCTTCTCGATCAGGATGGCGCGCATGCTGCAAAGCGTACCACGCGGGGTGCGGGCAGCCCTTCAGCGGCTGCCGCTCGTCGCGCAAGGAGCCGAGAAAAAGGGCCGAGGCGCGAGCACGCTTGAAATCGCGAAGCGCACAGGAAAGAGTGCAAGCTCTTCAAGGACGACGGACGCCATGCGACATGCTTCCCTGCTCGTGCTCATCGGCACGCTCCTAGTTGCCCCCGGCGCGTTGGCGCAAGAGGTCGAGATCAGCCCTCAGGCGCGCGCTCATTTCCAGGCCGGCGTCAACTTCATGCAAGACCCGGACGGCGCGCGCTACGAGGAAGCCTACCGCGAGTTCAGCGCGGCTTACCGCAGCTCCCCGTCGTGGAAGATCTTGGGCAACCTCGGCATCGCCGCGATGAAGCTGGAGCGTGACGGCGAAGCCATCGCCGCCTTCGAGAAGTATTTGGCGGGCGGCGGCGCGAGCCTCCCCGCCGACGAGCGCGAGCAGTTCCAGCGCGACTTGGACACGCTGAAAGCGGGTGTCGTCAACCTCACGATCGAGACCAGCCACCCCGGCGCCACGATCGTGGACGAGCGGCAGCCCGTCACCGGCTCGCCCGTCCGCAACACGTACGCGCTTTCTGGCACGCGGCACGAGCTCGGCGTGCGCTCCGGTCACCACCGCATCGTGGCCAAGCTAGCCGGCTTCGAAGATCAGGTGTGGGAGCTGGAGGCGATCTCGGGTACGCCGCAGCAGCACACGTTCACGTTCACGACCGCGCCGGCCGCAACCGCTACCGGCTCGAGCGCGCCACTCGCGCCGGTGAGCCGTGAACGCCCCACGCCGACCGGCGTGTACGT
>JAEYOT010000776.1 GCA_023411445.1 Pseudomonadota bacterium | reverse complement strand
CCTCTCGCCCCCACGGCTGAGAGGCTCTCGTTATTTGGGGGGAGGTTATTTGGGGGGAGGGAGTCGCTCAGCGCTCCTGGTGGTACAGCTTGAGCGCGATCGGCGCGCTGATCGCGACGATGACGGCCGACGCGGCCAGCACCCACAAGACGTCCGCCGTCGCGTCCGTGCCGTGCATCAGACCGCGTGAAGCGTCCGCCAAGTGCGTGACGGGGTTGTGCCGGACCACCGCTTGCAGCCAGCCCGGCATCGTCTCCAGCCCGACGAAGATGTTGCTGGCGAAGGTGAGCGGCATCAAAAACAAGAAGCTGGTCGTCATCACGGACTCGGGCGTCTTCACCTTCATGCCGAAGATGATCCAAATCCAAGACACCGCAAAGGCGAAGATCAGGACCAAGCCGAAGGCGAGCAGCACGCCGAGCAGACCGGCGCCGGGGCGGAAGCCGAGGATGAGCCCGAGCACGATGATGATCAGGCTGGCCACCGAGTAGCGGAACAGGTCCCCCATCAGCGCGCCCAGCACCGGAGCCGGTTGCCACATCGGCAGCGAGCGGAAGCGATCGAACAGGCCCTTCTGGATGTCGCTGTTCAGGCCCATGCCGGTGTAAACCGTGATGAACACGATCGTTTGCACCAAGATGCCCGGCAGCAAAAACTGCACGTAGGCCGTGGTGGAGCCGGCCAGCGCGCCGCCGAACACGTACGTGAACAGCAGCGTGAACATGATGGGCGTGACCGTCACGTCGAACAGCTGAAAGGGCACGTGCTTGATCTTCAGCATCGCGCGCCAGGCTAGCGTCACGACAGCCGAGAGCGCCGAGGTGGGGGTCGGCCGTTGTTGCAGCGCCAGCGCGTCGGGCGCGGTGGGGAGCGCGTCCATGCTCACGACGCCACCTCCTCGCTCGTCGCCTCGGGTTTCGCGCGACCGGTCAGCGCGAAGAACACGTCGTCCAAGCTGGGCGCGCCGAGCGAGAAATCAGTCAGCTGGATGCCGGCGCGCGACAGCGCTCCCAGCACGTCCGCAGCCACGGCCCCGCTCTCTACCTTCACCGAGACGAGGCCCGGATCCGTGCTGGGTAGCACGCCACTCGCGACTACGGTGCCGACCGCGGCGTGCGCCTGGGGCAGCTGCTCGGGGCTTGCCAGCTGAAAGCGCAGCGCGCTCGCGCCGACGCTGGACTTCAGCTGGTGCGCAGTGCCCTCGGCGATCACGCGGCCGTGATCGATCACCGCCATGCGGCTGGCGAGACGATCGGCCTCCTCCAAGTACTGCGTGGTGAGCAGCACGGTAGTGCCATCGGCGGCGATCTGCCGCACGAGGTCCCAAACCTGATTGCGGCTGCGTGGATCTAGCCCCGTAGTGGGCTCGTCCAAGAACAAGAGCTCGGGCCGGGTGACCAGGCTCGCGGCGATGTCGATGCGGCGGCGCATGCCGCCCGAGAAGGTGCTCACCTGCCGTCCGGCGGCCTCGCTGAGACCGAAGGCGTCCAGCAGCTCGCGCGCGCGCCGCCGCGCGTCCGCCCAGGACATGCCCAAGAGGCGGCTGATCAGCACGAGGTTCTCCTGGCCCGTCAGGTCGTCATCCACCGAAGCGTACTGACCCGTCAGGCTCACCTTCTGACGAACGAGCGCTGCGTCGCGCTCTACATCCAGCCCGAGCACGCGCGCCTCCCCACCGCTCGGCTTGAGCAGCGTGCTAAGCACGCGGATCGCCGTCGTCTTGCCTGCGCCGTTGGGGCCAAGCAGGCCGTACACGGAGCCGCTCGGGATGGTCAGGTTGAGGTCCGAGAGCGCTCGGGTAGCACCGAAGATCTTGACCAGGCCGCGGGTCTCGATTGCGTTCGTCATCGGGGCCTGACACTTCGGAGCCGGGGGCGAAGGTGTCAAGGTGGGAGCCTGCATTTTCCCGAAAAATTGCTGTGGCAATCGGCGTCAGGAACGAGGGGCCTGTTTCGGGCTATGATCGACTCTCCGTGCGCATCACTCTGAAGGGCAGTCTGTTCGACCTCGTCCCGCTCGGCACCGTGGAGCTCGAAGCCGTGCCGGAGGTCGGTGACGTCGTCGATCTCCAAGGCAAAGGCTACACGGTCGTCGACGTGATCGCCGAAGTAGAAGGCCTCGAGCCGACCGTCATCGTCGAGCCGGTGGCGGTCTCGCAGCGACGCGGTCAGCTCAAGCGCGCCTGAGGCTCAGGCGACGGGCGAGAGGCCGAGCGCGACGCGCCCGGTGAGCTCGAGCTGCTTCTTCTCCGGCAGCGGGTGAAACGGCGCGCCCTGCACGTCGCGGAGCAGGCGCTCGAGCCGCGTTGGTCAGCTCGCCCACGCCTTGGATGGTCGCAGCGTCGGGCGTTCGCTTCGCGGCAGCGGCGAGCGCCAGCTCCGCCGCGCGCTCTGCCACGCCGATGTACGGCGCCGTGTAGATCGGCGCTGCGACCGTCACGATCACGTTCCACATCTGGTGCCACTGCCCGCGAGGCCTGCGCGCCGCGATGGCCCCTGCAGAAGCGCTTCACGCCGCTCATCAAATAGCCGCCCTCCGCGCGCTCTGCGCTGCCGACGCTGTCCACCCAGTCACCAGCGCCGGTGCTGACCAGCACCAGCTCCGAGGCGGCTTACGCAGCAGCGCCTCGCCCGGCGGTGCCAGCCGGCTCACTGGTTCTGCGCGGCGGTGTGCGAGAGCTTCTCGTTGTTGCGCAAGAGCGTTTGGTCCTCGTGGTCGCTCGGAGCCCACGCGCCGAGCCAACGAAAAACGTCACACGACAGCGGATAGGCCGAAGCCTGGTTGTGCATCCAGGCCGCGTGATTGAGCAGGCTCGTGCCAAAGTTGTCGTAGAAGAGCTCGCGGGATGCAGGGAACAGCTCGGCGGCACGCTGAGCGGTGCTGCGGATCTCCGCCCAGCGACGCACCAGCTGCTCCAGATCGGCGTTCCAGCCAGTGTCGCCGGTCTCGAGCCCAGCGCAGAGCGACTCCAGCTCTCCGAATAGCTCGTCCTGCAGACGATCGTGGGCGGCGAGTAGCAGCAGCGGCGGGTTGGCGCTCAGGCCCTCGTCGCCCGGCACGGCGGCGCTGAGCGTGTTGGCCAGCGTCGCGATGACTTGCTGCTCAAGCTTGGCGAGCGAAAGCTCCACGTCGAAGCCGCTGCCTTGCTCGGGCATGCGCGAAAGCAGCTGCGCGCGCAGCGCGCCGGAGTCCAGGTGACGCTGCCACAACGCGGCGACTCGTTCGATTTCACCCAGCGTGACGCCGCCTGGCGCCGCGACGACCAGCCGCGCAGCGCCCTCGAA
>JAEYOT010000738.1 GCA_023411445.1 Pseudomonadota bacterium | reverse complement strand
TGCCTTGCTTGCGCCTCACCGCGTCCACCTTGTCGAACAACGTGCGGCGGCGCTCAGCGGCTTTGCTCGCAGCGCCTGCGGCGGGGTTCGCGGGAGCCGGTGCGGCGGCGTCCTGCGCCTGAGCGCTAGGCGCGCTGCCGAGCCAGGCCTGGGCGAGCAAGGATCCGGCGAAGGTGCCGCGGGCGACGAACGGGGAGCGGAACGAACGAGCTTTCACGAATCAGTCTCACTTGATGTGGTAGTCGACGCTGACGGGAGTACCGCGGCGGTTAACCTTGACGTTGAGCGCGCTGGCGGTGCGCAAGCGGGCGTAGGCTTCCAGCGCCTTCTCCGGGCTGGCCATGTTGAAGCCGTTGATGGTCTCGAGCCGATCGCCGTTCTGAAGACCGAGCGTGCCGAGCAGCGTGTCCGGTCGAATCCCGAACAAACGCACGCCGACGACCTTCCCGTCCTTCTGCTCCGGAACGATGCGCGCAGAGCGCATCAGCTCGGCTTGGTTCTCCAAGATCTTGTCGACCACGGAGCGGTCGATGTTGAACTCCGTATCGCTGATCTTCTGGATCTTGGAGGCAATGTCGGCCGGCACCGGAGGCGGCCCGCGGCTCGGCGTGGGCGGCGGGGGCTCCGGAGCGGCAGCCGTAGGCGCAGGAGCGGGAGCCGGCGCGGCGCCGACCGGCGGCTGCGTGCGGAACAGCATGCATTGACACACGCTCGTCCCCGATTCCATCCACACCGCCGGCGTGTTCTCCTTCGGGTTGAAGCCGATGAACGCCACCTTCTTGCCGCCCACTTCGTCGCCGACGCGGCGCATGCGCGGGTGCGGCTCACCGGGCCCCTGCAGCGCGGCCACGGACCAAGTGGGATCCGTGGACTCCGTGACGATCAGCACCTGCATGCCCTCGCAGATGGGCGACGACAGCGGGTCCGTGATCACCGGCTCCTGCGGCGTGAGCTGCGGGTCCGGCGGGGGCACGGCGTTGAGCGGCCCCGTCACCGAGTCGAACGGGTTGCGCTCGATGATGGGCAGCGCGCTCTTCGGCTCGGGTGAGGGCAAGCCACCCAAGCGCGGACCCGACGCGGGGCTCAAGGCGGCCGAGGCGACAGGCGCGCTGATCGCGGCGCCGATCAGCTGCGTGGCGCCCGACGCTTGAAAATAAGCGGCGATGGCGACGAGCACGAGCACGACCCCGAGGAAGTAGCGTTTGAGCAGAGCGTCGAAGGCCAATGGGACCGGGGGGTTAAAGCGAGAGACGTGCCAGGGGTCAATACGAGAAAAGCATTTGAAATCTCTGAGATTTCCGCGGCGGCTCTTTCCGTTTGCTCCGCCAACCTGGCAGGCCGAGGCCCCAATTCAGGTCCGATTTGCCAACTTGGCAAACGCCCGAATTCGCACGTGAATCAGTCACTCCGTCTCGCCCAGCTTGCGGTAGATGGTGCGGGTCGAGATGCCGAGCAGCTGGGCGGCGAGCGACTTGTCGCCGCCCGTGTGAGCCAGCGTGTCCCGAATCAGTCGCCGTTCGACCTCCTCGAGCGGCGTCCCAATCGGAAACTGCACCGCCGAGGGCGGCGCCGCGGCAGCTCGCGCCACCGCATCCGGCAGGTCCGAAAGCGCGAGCGCGTCGCTCCGGCACAGCACCGCCGCGCGCTCGATCACGTTCTCCAGCTCGCGCACGTTGCCCGGCCACGGGTAGTCGCTCAGCTTCTGCAGCACCTCCGGCGGCACGCTGAGCCGCGCCCGCCCGTTCTTCTTGCAGTAGACGCCGAGGAAGTGATCGACCAGCAGCGGGATGTCCTCACGCCGAGCCCGTAGCGGCGGCGCCGTGATCGCGATCACGTTGAGGCGGTAGTACAAGTCCTCCCGAAAGCGACCGGCCTCCACCTCGGCGACTAGATCTTTGTTGGTGGCGGCCACGATGCGCGCGTCGGCCCGCACCGTGTGACCGCCGACCGGCTCGTACTCCCCCTCTTGCAGCACGCGCAGGATCTTGACCTGCACGGCGGGGCTCAGCTCGCCGATCTCGTCGAGGAACAGCGTGCCGCCGCGCGCCCGCGCGAAGCGCCCCTCGCGGCGCGCCACCGCGCCCGTGAACGCGCCGCGCTCGTGCCCGAACAGCTCGGCTTCCAGGATACTCTCCGGGATCGCAGCGCAGTTGACAGCGACGAACGGCCCGCCGGCGCGCGCGCTCTTGCCGTGGATGTAACGGGCAAGCAGCTCCTTGCCGGTGCCGGATTCACCCAAGATCAGCACGGTAGCGCTCGACGGCGCCGCCTGCGTCGCCACATCCAGCACTCGGCGCAGCGCCGGGCTCTGCCCCACGATCTCGCGCGTGGTCAGTAGCTTGAGCTCCTGCTTCAGCGAGCGGTTCTCGGCCACGAGCGACTGCCGCTCGGCCGCCTTGCGCACGCTCTTGACGATGGTCATGCGCTTGAGCGGCTTCTCCACGAAGTCGTAGGCGCCCTCGCGCATGGCCTGCACGGCGGTCTCCACGGTGCCGTAGGCGGTCATGAGCACGGTCTCGGTATCGGGCGATACCTCCTTGAGCGCGCGCATCAGCTCCACGCCGTTGGTGCCCGGCATCATCAGGTCGGTCAGCACCACCTGCACCTTGTGCTTGCGCGCCACCTCCAGCGCCGTCTTGGCGCCCTCGGCCGTGAACACGCGCATGCCTTCGCGCTGGAAGATCTTGGCCAGCGACGTCTGGTTGCTCGGCTCGTCGTCCACCACCAGCACCGTGATTTCGTCCCCAGGAGGCGTCGTCGTGGACTCGGGCAACGGCGTGTTTCGGGCGTCCTCCCCGCGCGTGGACAGAGCGTCACTCATCCCGACAATCTGTCGATGGCATGGCAATCTGTCAAGCGCCGAGTCAAGATGACAAACTGGCAAAGTTGAAGCTGATCCGTGACAGCCGTGGGGCTCATTGCGTCGTCGCTCCGCTGGCACGGATCGCGCTAAATGGGCGGCGCTAGTCGCTTGATGCGCATTCCTTCGGCTTGGAATCCCTCGACCCTCGCCGCTTCCGTCTGGATACGGCGCGGGCTCGCGCTCGCCAGCGCGGCGCACATCACCGAAGCTGTCTCATATACAAATCTGA
>JAEYOT010000700.1 GCA_023411445.1 Pseudomonadota bacterium | reverse complement strand
AGACTTGGTCGTGTGTGGAGGCAGCGTCTTCGCGCGCGCCTTCTACAAGGTGGATCCGGGCCTCCGCGTCGAGGAAATCGCGGCGGAAGGCAGCCAGGCCAGGAAGGGTGACGTGCTGTGGGTGGTCGAGGGCTCCGCGCGGTCACTGCTGATGGCGGAGCGCACGGCGCTCAACTTCGCCCAGCGGCTAGCGGGCATCGCCACGCTGACGCGGAGCTTCGTACAAGCCGTGCCGGTGGGCTCGGGGCTCCGCATCGCGGACACGCGGAAGACGACGCCTGGGCTGCGCTTTCTGGAGCGCTACGCCGTGCGGACCGGCGGCGGCCACAACCATCGAGATTGTCTGGGCTCGGCGGTGCTGATCAAGGACAACCACATCGTAGCGGCCGGCGGCATCACCGCGGCGATCGGCAGAGCGAAGGCGCTGGCGCCTCACACCAGCCGCGTCGAAATCGAGGTAGAGTCGCTCGAGCAGCTGGACGAAGCGCTGGCCGCCGGCGCAGAAATCGTGATGCTCGACAACTTCGCGCCGGACGCCCTAGCCGAAGCGGTCAAGCGCACGCGCGGACGCGCCATCGTGGAGGTGTCCGGCGGCCTCACGTTGACGCGGGTGAAGCAGCTGGGCGAGCTGGGGGTGGACATCGCCAGCGTCGGCGCGCTCACGCACTCGGCCCCCGCCGCGGACATCGGTCTGGACATCGAGCGCATCGGATGACCCGCTTCGACCTGCAACGCTTCGAGCGAGAGCGCGCCGCACGCGGCCTTTCGCTGGGCAGCACCAGCGCTTGGCCGGAAGAGACGCAGTCCACCAATGACGACGCGCTCGCGGCCGCCAAAGAGGGCGCGCCACACGGCGCGGTGTTCGGTGCAGAGACGCAGCGCCGCGGCCGCGGTCGGCGCGGCAGCGAATGGATCTCCACGCCGGGCGCCGGCTTGTGGTTCTCGGTCGTGCTGCGCCCGACGCTGAGCCCCGAGGCGACGCCCGCGCTCACGCTGTGCGCAGGCCTTGCCGTGCGCGAGGCGGCGGCTCAGCTGGTCAGCGGCTCCGTGCAGTTGAAGTGGCCCAATGACGTGCTGGCCGAGGGGCGCAAGCTCGCCGGGGTCTTGGTCGAGAGTCAAATGAGCGGCGCCCACGTCGGCAGCGTCGTGGTCGGCATCGGCATCAACTGCAGCCAAACAGCGCTGCCAGCGCCGATCGCCGAGCTTGCCACCTCGCTCGCCTTGCTCGGCGCGCCGGACGCCTCGCGTGAAGCGCTGCTGGCGAGCGTGCTCGCCGCCTTGGCCTCACGCCTGGCGCTGCTCGAGCGTGACGGCGTGAGCGCGATCGCCGCCGAGCTACGCGCTCACGATGCGCTGCTCGGTCGCGCCTTGCGCATCGACGGGCAACCAGGATTCGGCGCGGGCATCGACGACGAGGGGCGGCTGCTCTTGCGCGACGCGAGCGGTCAGGTGTTGCCTCAGCTCAGCGGTCACGTCGAGCTCTTGCCCAGCGCCTGACAGGGGTGACGCTCTCCCGCAACACCATGCCGCGGGAGAGCGACCGGGGTCTCGACCCTGTCGTCAGTTGACGGGGCAGACCAGCTCGCACTGGCTCTCGATGCAGGCCTGCACGGCGCACTTCATCGTGCCCGGACAGTGGATGCAGGGGTCGTCGAGCACGGGGCAATCTCCAGGGACCATGCACATCTTCGGCTCGGGCTCGGGCTCGGGGTGCGGGCACCCGAACACGCACCGACCCTGCCGGCACTCGAAGCGCGCGCAGAGGCCACCGGGGCACATCTTGCAATCCGGCGGCGGCGTCCCGCAGTCCATGAACGTCGTACAGACGCCATCGCATTGCGGCTCGCCCACCTGGCACTGACCTCGGCCGTTGCAGTAAGCCGCGATCGCCGGCGCCGTGCCCATGCCCATGCCCGGGTCGGAGGTGACGGGCGCGCAGGGCGTGCCACACTGCTCCTTCTCGCAAATGTCCTGCTGGGGACAGTCCATCCCCGTGCACGTCTCCCGGCACTCATCGCGCACGGCGATGCACGCGCCGTCGAGACAGCGGGCGCGCAGGCAGGATTGACCGCCGTTCGCGCACGGCTCGCACGGCAGATCGGTCACGCCGCATTCCATGTCGGTGTCACAGCCGCCTCCGCCCGGCCTCGCGCCAGCGCCGGCGCTCCCGGAATGCATCCCCGCCGCGGGCGTGGATTTGGAGCCGCCCTTGGCCATCTCCTCACCGCTCGTCCCTCCCCCGCCATCGTCACCGGTGCCGAGCGTGGTCACGCCACCTCCGCACGCGAGGAGCAGCAGCCCCACGCTGGCCAGCACGCTCCATCGCAGCTTGTTCGTCGGCATCATCCGAAAACCCGTCCTTTCACCGAGTAATCCCCGGTCACTAGCCTGGCCGATCACGAAATGATGGTACGCGCTCATAGGCCCAGCACCTTTCGGGCGCGCGCCGCGTGCGGGCTCTGCGGAAAGCCTCGCAAGAGGCGCGAAGCCGCCGAGCGCGCTTCGGCGTCGCGGCCCAGGCGCACGTCCGTCTCCAGGCGCAAGAACAGCACCTCCGGCAGCAGGCGCGCCTCCGGAAACTCTCGCTCGTAGCGGACGAGCTCGGCCAACCCTCGTTCGGCTTGCCCGCTAGCCAACAAGGCGCGCGCTCGATCGACCGCGGCGACCTCGGCGGCCAGCGGCACGCCCACCTCGAGCGCTTCCAACGCTGGGGCTGCCATCACGGCAGCGGGAGACCTGAGCGGCGGGATATCGACCTCCGCGCTGCTCGCCGCCGCTTCAGGCATACGCGGAGCGCTCGGCGCCTCGCTCGTCGGCGCAAGCGCAGCTGCGCTCAGAGCGATAGCGGGCTTCGCGGTCGCGACGACCGATGGTGCGGGCGGCGCTGGCGACGTGACGAGCGCCGCGGTGCCCGAGAGCGCCACCCCGCCGAGCACGCCGGCGCCGATCCATTTCGCCAGCACCAAGCCGGTGACGGTTTTGGTGCTCACTGCCGTGGCTGCCGTGGCTGCCGTGGCTGCCGTGGCGCTCGCGGTGGCGCCGGCCGTGACTAGCGCGCTCGACACGCCGAGCGCCGCCAGCGTGCGCTCGAGCCCGCGAGCAGGAGGTGCCTCCGCGGCTCCGGCTCGCACCAGCTCCGCGGCTAAGCCGCCGTGCCGTTTGGAAATTCTCTCCGGATCCGTCATGGCTTGCCTCCAGCGAAACGTCGGCGTGCCTCCAAGCGCGCTACCCGCTGCTCGAAATCCTCGCGCGCGCGGCGCAGCCGCGACGCAGCCGTGCCGAGCGGGAGCTCGCACAGCTCGGCGATCTGCGGTGTGGACAGCTCCTCGAGCTCGTACAGCACGAACACGACGCGCAGCTCCTCCGGCATTTCATCCAGCAAGGAGTCGAGCTGCGCGCGCCGCTGCCGCTCCTCGAGCAGCTGCTCGGCGCTGGGCTCGCGTGCCTCGCGCTCTTCGGCTGCGTCCAGCGGCTCCTCGCGGCGCCGAACCTGACTGCGGCGCGCGCGCGAGCCCACCTTGAGCGCCACGCCGTACAAAAACGAGCGCTCCCGCGACGCCGGAATGTCCGCCAGCCGCGCGGCTGCGGTGAGGAACACCTGCTGCGCCGCGTCGTCCGCGTCTCCCTCTCCCACCCCCAAGCGCCGCAGCAAGCGCCACACGAAGCCGTAGTGCCGGCGCACCAGAGCCTCCAAGCGGGCCGGAGCCGGCTCGTGGGACGGGGAGAGCGCTTCCGCTGCGGCTTCTGCTGCCACGATCGAGTTATCCCCGCTGGGGTACGCCACCGATCACCAAAACCGCACCCCCGCCGTCATGCCCGCCTCGAAGCTGAGCTCGTGCTCGATGGCCAACGCCGTTTTGTCGGGATTTTTCAGCTCGAAGCGGTGGCGGTACAACGCCAGCGGCGCGCGCCCGAACAGCTCCAGCCACGGCAGCGAGCGCGGCTCCCACGCCAAACGCAGCTCAGGGCCGAGCGCGAGCCACGGCTCGGTACCGCTGCTGGTCGAACGGAACGCGGCGCTGTCGATCGCGCGAGCGCGCAGCGAGCCCACATCGACCAGGAGGCAGGGATACAGCGCCACGGATCCCCAATGCGGACGAATGGCGCACGCACTGGCGCTCAAACGGAGCAGTCGCACCGCGACCACCCGTCCCGGATCCACCTCGAGCTTGGCTTGCTCGACGTTGCCGCGCAGACGCAGGCTGACGTCGCCGCGAAAGTCCAGCTGTGCGAGCAGCCCGAACGTCGGCGCCGGAAGCAGCGAGT
>JAEYOT010000691.1 GCA_023411445.1 Pseudomonadota bacterium | reverse complement strand
GGCCTGTGCGGCGCTGTGGTGGCTCCGGCAAGGCGAGCTCCGGCCCGTCACGGCCGCGCTCGGGCTGGTGGGCGGCGCGGCGGGTGCGTTCGTGGCGCTGCGCCGCCGCTGGTCGGACGAAGACGTGGCGCTCTACTTGGACGAGAAGCTAGGTAGCCGAGAGCAGATCGTGACCGCGCTCGGCCTCCGGCACGAAGTGAGCGAGGCCGCGCAGCACCTCAAAGCGAGCGCCGCCAGCTCCCTGCAGGAAGCGCTGCCGCGCGTGCGCGGACCCAAGCTGCTGGACGGGCCGCAGCTGCTCGCGCCCTTTGGTGCCGCAGCCATCGCGTGGCTCGCCTTGCTGCCACTGCCGCCGGCGCCGCCGGTGGAGGCGCCGCCCGGCGCGGAGCGAGTGCAGCAGCGCGACGTGAAAGGCTTGGAGCGTATCGAGGCGCTCGCGAACGAACGCGGTCGCAACCCGGAGGACGAGCGACGCCTCCGCGCGCTGGCGGAGGAAGCGAAGAAGCTGCGGAGCGAGCTGGGCCAGGGCATGGAGAAGCGCGAAGCGCTTTCGCGCATGGCCAAGCTGCGCGACGCCATCGCGGAGCTACGCTCCGAGTTCGGCAACCAGCAGAACCGCCCCGGGCTGGAGGCCGCGATTGGCGCGCTGGAAAAGCAGCAGCTGCACAAAGCCGCGCGCGCGCTCGGCGACGGCGATCTCACCGAGTTCGATCGGGAGATGCAGCGGCTAGCCAACCAAGCGGAGCAGGCGGCGCGCGAATCCGCGAAGGAAGCGCTGGAAGAGGCCGAGCGCGCCGCTCGTGAGAAGGGCGCCCAGGGCCTGGCCGAAGCGCTGAAACAGCAGCGCAAGGCCTTCGAGCAACGCGAAGCAGAGGCCGAAGCGCTGCGGCAGCTGGGCGAAGCCATGAAGGGCCAGCTGGATCCGGAGGCGCTGGAGGATCTGCGCGAGTTTGGCAAAACCGGCGATCCCGAAGCAGCGCGACGTTTGGCCCGCGCCATGGGGCAAGCCCTGGGCAAGCTGAGCGAAGAAGAGCGCAAGCGCTTGGCTGAGCAGCTGAAGCAGCAGCTCGAGCAGGATCCCGGCGCGCTCGGCTCGCCCATGACGCGCGAGGAGATGGAAGAGCTTGCGCGACGGCTAGCCTCGCCGGAAGGGCAAAAGGAGCTGGAGGAGCGGCTACGCCAGCTCGCCAATCCGGATGCCTCGCGTGAAGCGCAGCGCGACGGCGCGCTCGGTGAAGCAGAGCGTGGGCTGGGCGAGGCAGAGCGCGGCTTGGGCATGCCGCTGCCGATGCCGGTGCCAGGCGGAACGGCCCCGGGCGGAGGCCCTAGCCAGGACGGGCAGCCCGGCGGTACTGGCGCCGGCAAGGATGGCGGCAGCGATCACCCGGGTGAAAGTCAGAAGGTGGAGGCGCCCGAGCTGCGCTCGAAGGCCAACGTGCAGCGCAGCGGCGTGGGGCCGATGCACGCCGCCACCTTGGGCCGCGCACCGGCGCGCCCGGGTGACACCGCCAACCAACGGGGCACCGGCAGCCTCGGCAGCGTCGCCCCGACCGAGATTGGCGCCGTCGAGCAGTCGGAAGTACCGGAAGAGTACCGCGAGCACGTGGGCCGCTACTTCGAGCCGTAGGGCCGCCAAGCTGCAGCGAGCGATTGTTACTTGGCGGGCGCGGCACTAGCCTGGCTCGGACGTCATGAGCGAATCGTTCGAGTCGAGGCTTTCGACGGCGCGCGCGGCAGCGGACGCCCTGCTCACGGCCGTCGGCAGCGTTATCGTCGGGCAGCGTGAAGTCGTCGAGCAAGTGCTGTGGGGCTTGGTGGCCGGCGGTCACGTGCTGCTGGAAGGCAACCCAGGCCTGGGCAAGACGCTCTTGGTGCGCACGCTGGCGAGCTGTTTGGATCTGCGCTTCTCACGCATCCAGTTCACGCCGGACCTCATGCCCAGCGACATCACGGGCACCAACGTGCTCGTGATGGGTGACGCAGCGCACGGCGCCGGCCGCTTCGAGCTCCACCGCGGTCCCATCTTCGGTCAGGTCGTGCTGGCCGACGATATCAACCGGGCCACACCCAAAACGCAGAGCGCCTTGCTGGAGGCGATGCAGGAGCACTCCGTCACCATCGCTGGCACACGGCACGCGCTCCAGGAGCCGTTCTTCGTGCTCGCGACCGAGAACCCCATCGAGATGGAGGGCACGTATCCGCTGCCGGAGGCTCAGCTCGATCGCTTCCTGCTGAAGGTGCTGGTGCAGAGCCCCGCCGATGAGGACTTTGCGAGCATCCTGCGCCGCACCACGGGCGCACCAGTCCCGGCGCCGGGGCGCGTGCTGGGCCAGAGCGAGGTGCTCGCGCTCTGCGCGCTGTGCCGGCAGATCGAAGTGGCAGATCCCGTGCTGCGCTACGCGGCGCGCCTGGTGCAAAGCTCGGACCCAAGCTCGCCCAACGCGCCTGAGTTGGTGCGGCGCGCGGTTCGCTACGGCGCCGGTGTGCGCGGCGGTCAGTCGTTGATCTTGGCCGGCAAAGCCATCGCGCTCCTCGCGGGTCGCGGTCAGGTCTCGTTCGACGACGTGAAGCGAGCGGCGGCGCCCGTGCTGAGGCACCGTATCCTGCGCAGCTTCGAGGGTGAAGCGGACGGCGTCAGCACCGATCGCATCGTGGCGGAGTTGCTCAAGAGCGTGGACACGCTGCCAGCCAGCGTCGCGGAAGCAGCGCGAGCAAACTAAGTGCAAGCGCCTCGCCTCGCCTCACTCTGCCTGCTCTGCCTCGTGGCTCTCGCCGCTCCGGCGACAGCGAACGCTGCCCTGGCGCTCGACGTGCAACCGCTGCTAGGCACCGGCACGCCGGCGAGCGACGGCTGGATGAGCACCTACGTGCACCTGAGCAACGACTCCAGCCAGGTCGTGCGCGGGACGCTGATGGTCCACGCGGAGCTCAGCTGGTCGCGGCCGAGCGCGTCCGGCCCGCGCAACACCACCGAGGTGCCGTTCTCGGTCGCCGCGCGTTCACAGGTGACCATTGAGGTTCCGGTTCATGGCTTCCCCGGCACCCCACCAGCGCTGCGCGTAATCGCGCTCTCGCCGGAGGGTGACAGCTTGGCCGAGGCGAAGAGCGCCGAGCTGCGCCCACCCGATCCCCTCGTCTTCGATCTGAGCTCCCCCAGCCACGTTGCTCCCGCGCTGCGACAGCTAGCCGTGGCGCTAACGAAGACGCGCTGGGGCGGCGTCTCATCCCCGCTGATCGCGGTGTCTAGCGCGCGCGTGGAAGCGCGCACCGGCGAGCCGATCGTGCCCAAGCTGGCCAGCGGCTACGCCAGCGCCACCTTGGTGCTCGCGACCGGGCAGCAGCTGGCCGTGCTCAGCGACGAGGCGCGCGCCGCGCTCTCGGATTGGCTCCTGGCCGGTGGCGCGCTCGCACTCGCGCTGGATCGTCCCGAGGATCTTCGTGCTCCGTACGTCCAGGCCTGGGTGGGCGGTCCCGCTTATGAAGCCGCAGCGCCCGACGCGCTCCGCGCCGAAGCGACCTTCACGGTGCCGATCGAGCCCGGTGGCCCCCGCGCCCCTGGCCCCACGCTCGCCGAGCAGCGCTTGGCGCCCAGCCCGGAGTCACGCGCTCAGCTGCGCGGCTTCCAAGGCGGCAACTTGCGAGCATCGCCGTGGGGCGCCACCGCCAGCTATGGCCTGGGCGAGCTGCACCTGCTCGCGTTCCGGCCCAACGCCGAACCCTTCGTCAGCGATCCGTGGACGCACTACAAGCTGGCAGATCTCACGCGCCACGCGTGGGATCGGGGCAGCTCCATCGCGCTGCCCTTCGCCGGCATGACGCTGGACGAGTCGCGCCTGCGCCTGGTGCGACGCGAGCTGGATCCGAACCAGGGCACGCGCTGGACGATCGTCGTCTCTGCCTTGTTGTTGCTCGCCTACGCGGGCCTGGCCGGTCCGCTCAACTTCTACCTGGCACGACGCGCCGGAAAGCCGCTGCGCGCGCTCGCGCAGCTGCCGCTTTGGTCGGCGCTGGCGCTCGCGCTGGTGGTGCTGCTGGGCGTGCTCGGGCGCGGCGTGGAAGGCCGCGCGCGTCGCTTGACGCTGATCGAAGCGGGCGCCGGCATGAGCCGCGCCGTGGCCACGCGCTTTCGCGGCCTCTACGCCTCGTCGGCGCAAGAGCACGTGGTCATGGCCAGCGAGCGCGGCAACGTGCTCGACGTCGCGGGCGAGGCCGAAGGCACCGGCCGTCACCTCGTGGTGGATCGCGACGGCACGCGCCTCACGCAGCTCCGCGGCCGTCCCTGGGAGGTGGTGGTGGTGCGCGAAGATGGCTTCATGAACCTCGGCGGCGGCGTGACCCTGCTCCCCGCACCGGACGGCACCCTCATGGTTAGAAACCGGCTGGGTCGCGACCTGCTGGGCGTCGTCTTGAGGCCAAACGGCTCGCGCGACGCCCGCTTCTTCCTGCGCATCAAGGACGGTGAGTCCGTCGCTGAGTCGAGCGGACAGCCGCTCAGCTTGACGCCTTCCGGCTCGTTCGGCCGCTCCGCGCTCAACCTAGACATGGTGCGGGATCGGCTCGATGGCGGCGTGAAGGGTCTGACCGCCGCCTGGGAGGCGATTGAAGCCGCGACCACGCGCACCATCGACTTTTGGCCAGCGGACGTACCGGTGCTGCTCGGCCAGTTGGACGGCGGTGAGGGCAAGCTCGTCGACAGCGGCCTCGAGATCGAGTCGGATCGCGCGCTGATCCGCGTCGTGGGTTTCGGAGGAGTGCCATGAGCCAAGTCCCGGCCATCCGCGTGCGGCACCTCTCGCACCGCTACGGCGCCCACCAAGTCC
>JAEYOT010000623.1 GCA_023411445.1 Pseudomonadota bacterium | reverse complement strand
GCTCAGGCGCCTGCACCGGCCACGGTGCCGGCCGCCCTCGCGCCGTCGGCGGAGCCGGACGACTCCCCGCGCGTGTACGCCAAGACTCGCTTCGTGTGGATCCGCCAAGAGCCGAACAGCTCCTCGCAGTGGATCGGCTTCTTGTGGTCGGGCGAATCCACCAAGCTCGCGACGGGCAAGCCGGTGTACGGACCCGGCTGCGAGACTTGGTACGCGGTCGAGCCGCTCGGCTTCGTGTGCGTGGACGGCCTGCGCGCCACGCTGGACGTGAACGACCCCGGCTTTCAAGCCATCAAGCCCTACGCCGCCAACCTGAGCTCGCCGTGGCCGCACCTGTACGGGGAGAGCCCGCGCAAGCTCAAGCGCTTGTTCGACGTGCCCGGCTCACCGCTCACGCTGCCTGGCTTGCCAAACAGCCTGCGCGACAGCCGCGTGCAGTTACGCCACGGCTCCACGGTTGCGTACGTCTCGGAGCTGCGCATCGGCGACACGGACTACCTGCTGGGCGCCGACCTGAGCTACGTCCCCAAAGAGGGCGTGACGCTCCTGCCCCGCTACGAGTTTCGCGGTCTGGATCTGAACCGTGACGTGCGCCTGCCACTCGCGTTCTTTCGCGGCAAAGATCGGCCCAAGCTCACGCGCGTGGACGGCGTGTTCCAGGACACCGGCCGAACCTTTCCGCGTTTGTCTCACGTGCTGCTGAGCGGCAAGAGCGAGCGCGTGGACGGCGAGCGCTACCTCGAGACAGTGGACGGCGATTGGGTCAACGCCAAGGACGCGGTGGTGCCGACGCCCAGCGGGAAGCCACCGTGGGGCAGCGATCCGCCCAAGGGACGCGGCACCTGGATGGAAGTGTCGGTGACTCAGGGCTGGCTGATCGCCTACGAGCACGACATGCCCGTGTTCACCACGATGATGTCCCCGGGGCGCGGCGGCCCCTCCAAGCCGAACGAAGATCCGGTGCCCGAAGCGCGCACGCCGCTCGGCGTGTTCCCCATCTCGGGCAAGTTTGCGACTGCCACGATGGCGGCGCCCGATAACCTGATCCACACCGCCGTGCCGTGGACGCAGAATTTCAGCGGCCCACACGCCCTGCACACCGCTTACTGGCACGACGATTGGGGTAGCCCCAAGAGCGGCGGCTGCATCAACGTCTCCCCCATGGACGGCAAGAAGCTGTTCGAGTGGACCGAGCCAGCGCTACCCGCTGGCTGGCACGGCGTGCGCTGGCTACCGTGGCGCGGCCCTGCCACCATCCTGGTCGTGCGGCGATAACCGACGCCGCCCGGGCCGAGGTCGGCTACGCTCTGGTGCATGACGCGCTCGAGCCTGCTGTGCTTCCTCGCTGCGGCGCTCTGCCTAGCCGCGTGCCCGCAGGGGGACCTGAAGAAAGAGCCCGAGCCGTGCAGGAAGCTCGGCGATCAATGCCAGCTCGAGCCAGGCAAGCTCGGCGCCTGCGCGTACCGCGGCACCTGCACCACGCCCGACTGCCTGTACTGCCAGTCACAGCACTAGGCGCTCGGGATCTCACTCCTCCGCAGTGGCCTCGGACGCGGCGCGGCGCAGCTCCGCGAGCTCACGCTCGAAGCCACCGGACAAGATCGGGAAGCGGCACCACGTTTTCGGATCCAGGTTCTCGTCGTCCAGGTGGAACGACGGCGCGTAGCGCTCACGCTTCCACTGATTGCGCGTGAACAGCCGGAAGAAGCGCTCGATCCAGGCCACGAGCTGAGCGCGTTCGTACTGCTTGAACAGCGTGCTCATCAGCTCCAATACCTCGAGCGGCCCGCGCTTGTCGCGGATGGCGGCGCGCTCGATCGCGTCCAGCAAGTCGTACGGCATCAGATCGCCTTCGTCCGTCTGTTGCTCGGCCGCGGGTCGGAGCTCAGCGGTCGGCGCTTGGACGTTCACGACAGCGAGCGCTGGCAACGGCCCCAAGCCTTCGGGTCCCACCTGCTCGCGCCACAGCAGCCAGCGCCGCAGGTAGGCCTTGTCGATGCCCGCGATTGGCGAGAGGCCGCCCGCGGTGTCGCCATCCATGGTGGCGTAGCCGACCGCGGCCTCCGAGCGGTTGCTGGTCGAAAGGAGCAACGCACCAAAGACGTTGGCCAAGAGCCAAACGCTAGGCGCGCGCGTGCGAGCCTGGATGTTCTGCAGCGCGATGTCATCGCTCTGCCAGTCGAGCTTCCGGCCGAGGGCGGCCTCGACCATCGCGACGTAGCCGCTTACCTGCGCGTCCACGTCCAGCTCCAGGTGGCGCGCACCGAGCGCCGCGGCGACCTCGCGCGCTGCCGTGCGCGTGACGTCCGAGCTGTTGCGGGTCGCCTGGTACACGGTGGTGAGCACGGCGCGCACCAGCTCGTTGGTCCCCGACGCCTCGGCCACGCCCGGCACGTAGCCGAGCACGGACTTGAGTCGCGCGAGCCCGAGCTCGTTTGCGGCGAAGCCGATCATGCTCGCGCACAGCGACGCGATCGCCGAAGAGTCCGCCCCGCCCGAGAGCGAGACCACGAAGCCCCGCGAGCGGCTCTTGCGAAGGTAGTCGAAGAGTCCGAGCGACAGCGCGCGCGTGAACTCCTCCTCCTTCACGTGCTCGCCCAGCTCCCAAGCAGCGGGCTCGGGCGGCGTCGGCGCCGGTGCCGCGCGCGGCAGCCGCAAGGCTACCCGCACGGCGGCGCCCGGCGCGTC
>JAEYOT010000583.1 GCA_023411445.1 Pseudomonadota bacterium | reverse complement strand
GCCCAGACCAGGGCCTGAGTGTGGTCGCTGGCGGCGGTACGCATGTAGCCGCGCTCGCGGTGCTCCTCCGGGCTCGGGCGCGGGTGCGCGGGGACCTTCGTCGGCTTCGGCCACATCATGCCCCCTTCGGCGAAACCCAGAACACGCCGCTGTCGGCGTCCTCCGGCAACACCGCCACCTCGCGGAAGCGGAGGCGAACCGGCAGTGCTTCTCCCTCTGGCAAGGTGAGCAGCTGATCGACTAAGCCCATCAACTGCGAGCGATCATCCGCGCCGGTGCTGGCCGCCTCCACCAGCAGCTCCGCCAGGCTACCGCCTCGTCGCGCGTGGGCGGCCAGTGCCGTGAGGATGGCCGCGCGGGCAGCGCTGGTCGCGCGGTCATGGTGGATGCCCGTTTGGAGCGTGATGGCACATAACGCCTTGCCGGAGCGCGCCAAGGCCTCCAGGCGCTCGAGAGCTCGCTCGGCGAACTCGGCGGGGCTCTCGCCCTTCATTTGAGCAATGATCACCGTCTCGTCGTAGCCCTCGGCTCCGCCGCAATCGAGCCGCGGCGAGCCGGCCTCCTTGACCAGCACGCGCAGCCGGGCTGGTGACCTCGCCACGCCGGGATGCTTGATGGCGCTGAGAGCTCTCATGATCGCGCGCGACGAAGCAAACGCCATTCCGTTCTCCCCACCGTCAGAGCTCGCGAGATCTTGCGAGATAATGGACTTCGCCCGAGGAGAGATGTGTCACGACCTGCCTCAGCGGGGCGAAAGGCGACTCCGCGACTCATGGGCTTAAGGGCCTTGATGACGGGCTAGAGCGCAGGTTGTACCGTCAACGCCCGATGACCTATCTGCCGTCGCTCTGCGGCTCGTGCCGGCTCGTATTCTTGGCTCGCGCGGCGGATGCGAGCGGTGGGGAAGTCGTGTGCTCGAGGTGCGGCGCGGAGGCGCGCGTCATTCCCAGCTGCAGCTACGGCGCTGGCGACGTGAGCCTGTTCAGGGAGCTGAGCGAAGCCGTGGCGGAAGGCCGCCTCGCCCCTTTGGAAGCGTCGCGTCTCGCCGTCGAGATTGAGCGCGCCTTGTGGGCCAAGTCCTACGGTCGCTTCTTCGACCTGCTGTCCAACAGGTTGCCCGGGCTGACGCCCATCCAGCTGGTATTCGGGCGCAATCCCACATCACAACAACGAGCGTTCGTCATGCTGAAGACGATCTTAGAAGCGCTAGCGCTGTCCGCTCGCTCCGGCACCATGGCCAGGGTGGACCTGTCCCCGGCTGCGCACACTAAGGCCAAGAGCTCCTGAGCGGGGGCCGGGCTGGCGGCTCAACCGGTCGCGGCCAAGAGCTCAGGCTGGCGTCGCCGCGAAGCTTGCGCGAGCGGACGGTACTCGCGCATCCATTGCGCGATCAGCTGCTGGGCCTCGCCGCTACTGATGCCGCGATTGGCGGCGACGAACGTGTCGAAGTCCTGGACCAACTCGGGGGCTTGGGTGCGGCTGGGCGCGGGCATGGCGTCGCCAAAAGCACGAACCGTGCCGTCTATGGCCAAGGCTGAGCCATCCTCTGGCCTCCCCCTTGCAGTCGCGCACGCGGTACGAATGACGCGCTGTTGCGCTGCGTTAGAGACAGATCCATGAAGCCCCGGACCGGTAGTTGATGAGCGGTCAGGGTCTGGTGCCGACAGCGGCGGCCTTCGTGAAGCGGCATGTGTGGAGCGTGTCGCTCTCCGTGCTCGCCGCCCTGTGTTTCGCGCGCCTGGCTCATCAAATGCAGGCCGGGGGGCTGGATCCGTTCGATCGGCGCGTCGCCGTTTGGCTTACGTCGCGGCGCGGTGAGTGGGACGAGCCGATGCTGCTGCTCACTCGCTTCGGCTCCTTCTGGAGCATGGCGGCGTTGTGCAGCGTGGTGGTGCTATTGTTGTGCTGGCGTCGCCGCTACTGGGAAGCCGCGTACCTCGCGGCCAGCGGCGCCGGGGCCGGGCTCTGGTGCAGCGCGCTCAAGCTCCTGTTCCAGCGCGTTCGGCCAGGAGAGGAGGCCCTGTACCTGATCAGCACGCCGGGTTCGTTCTCCTTCCCGAGTGGGCACGCCATGGGCTCCGCGGGTGTCATCGCCAGCTTCGTGATCGCGGTCTACGCCGTCCGAGCTGCGAGGGGGTGGCGGGTCCTCGCGGTCGCTCTGGGGCTACCGCTGGTGCTGGGGGTCGCGGCTTCGCGCGTGTACTTCGGCGTGCACTACCCGTCGGACATCCTCGGCGGGCAGCTCGCTGCTTGCGCGTGGGTGGCGGCGGTCACGGGCTGGTTCTACCCGCGCCTGTTGCCGGCAGAGGCTTCCGACGCCGAGTAAGGCGTGAGCGCGGCGCTGAGCGGCGTGGCGAATGCGCCAGCTTGGACTGAATGTCACGCAGCCTCGAGCTGACCCTGCTGACATGCTCGCTCCGGCGCATTGGCACGGCCGCTGCAAATGCGCCTCGATGCATGGTTGGCGCCCGTTGGCTGGTAGCTGCGAGCGCCCTCTCGTTGCTCACCTTCGCCGCCGCAGCGCGGGCGCAGCCACCGGAGGCACCCGACGACAAGGCACGTGAGGTTGCCGCCAAGCCTCCGCCAGAGTCTGTCGATAAGAAGCCGGTGCGGAGCGACGAAGCGCGCGGCTACGAGACTGAGCCGCCCACCGAGCCGGAGGACATAGCGCTCTTGGTACCGCGCGCGGTGCTGGCGGTGCCGCGCTATGCGTTGAAGCTCGTGTTCTGGCCGGTTCGCGAGGGCGTTCGCTTCGTCGACAAGCACGCGCTCGTCGAGAAGGTGACCGACTTTCTCTACAACGACGCGCGCACGGCCGCGGTCTTGCCGACGTTCAGGTTGGATAGCTACTTTGGGCCGTCGTTCGGACTGAAGGCGTTTCACGAGGACCTGGCGGGGCACCAGGAGTACGGCAGCGTGGAGGCGCGCTTCGGCGGCGTGTACCAGGCAGCCGCGCAGCTGCACTTCCGCGCGGATCGCTTCGGCGGCTCCGACCTGTGGCTCGAGAGCCTGTCGCGCTACGAGAGCGAGCCCGCGCTGCTCTTCCAAGGCATCGGCAATCGAGACGCGACCAGCGGCGGTTCGGAGCTTGCGCCGCGGGACGCCGCCGTGGCCACGCGCTTCTCCCAGCAGCGCTACCTCGGTCTGCTGCGTGCGGGCGTCACCTTTGGGCGACCCGGGGAGATGCTGCAGCTCGGCGTCACCGGCGTCTATAATGTGCGGGACTTCGGGCCGAAGCGGAAGGGAGACGAGCTGTCGATCGAGCAAGTGTACGACACAAGCTTGCTGGTGGGCTTCGACGAGCGCGTGCCCACCCTCGAAACCGACATCAACGTGATCGTGGACCTGCGTGATGTGGCCGGAGCGACGGCCAGCGGCGCGTACCTCGAGCTCTTCGGCGGGTACGTGCCGCGGCTGGGCAACTACGCGTTCTGGCACCACGGCGCCGAGCTCACCGGTTACGTCAACCTCTACCGACGGACGCGCGTGCTCGTGCTGCGCGGCGTCGTGGAGGGCGTGGAGGGTCAAGACGACGACATTCCATTCTCGTCGCTGCCCCGCTTGGGTGGGACGCAGCGCCTGCGCGGCTACCCGCAGGACCGCTTTCGCGACGAGAAGGTGCTGGTCGGCACTGCGGAGTACCGCTACCCCATCCATCAGTACGTGGCGGGCGCGCTATTTTTGGACGCAGGCCGCGTGGCGCGGAGCTACGCTGCGCTGTTCGATGGCGCGTGGCAGGTGGGCGGTGGTGGCGGCTTCGTGGTCCGCTCCCGCGATCGGCAGCTGTTCGCGGTCAGCGTGGCTTACGGCGAAGGTATCCACTTCCATTTGACGACCGAGCCGCTGCGCGCGCTTTCCGAGCGGGAGACGGAGCTATGAGCGAAAGTCAGCTCTCCGTGCTGCGTGGGATCCTGCTGTGCGGATCGCTGCTGGGCTGCGCGAGCTCGCCGCGCTTCAAGGACGCACCGCCCATCTGGCGGGTGGACGACGACCAGCACATCGCCGAGCCCAGCGCGCGCGAGTACGAGGCCAAGGAGTATTTCGCCAAGGTCTTCTTCATGCAGCGGCTGGACCGCACGCTAGAGCTCCGCGACCTGGAGCCCGCCCACAACGCCAACTCGCTCGAGGAAGTGCCGGACTCGACGTGGTTTCAGAACCGCATCGGCGTGCGCAAGCTGGCGCCGGCCGAGGTCGCTCGGGGTCACGACGCAGGCGGCCCGCCGCGCCCGCCTTTCAGCGTCGTCTCCGGCAAGGTGGGCGGAGATAAGCCGGGCTTCGTCATGAAGGACGTGACGGGCCGGCGCTTCATCGTCAAATTTGACTCGCTCCGCAACCCCGAGCAGCAAACCGCCGCGGGCGTGGTCGTCAACCGCGCTCTGTGGGCCGCCGGCTACAACGTGCCGTCGGATCACGTGTTCACGTTCGCTCGCCGCGAGCTCGAGCTTGCTCCCGGCGCACGCTACATCGACCCGGAGGAGCGCAGCCACCCGTTTACCCCCAACAAGCTCGACGAGATCTTGGCGACCTCACCGCGGAGCCCCGGCGACCACTACCGCGCGCTCGCCAGTCAGCTCTTGGAAGGTGAGCCGAAGGGCGGCTTTTCGCCTACGGGCACGCGCGACGACGACCCGAACGACCGCGTGCGGCACGAGCACCGCCGTGAGCTACGTGGCCTGCGAATTCTGGCGGCCTGGCTCGGTCACACGGACATCAAGGAAGACAACACGCTGGACATGTACGTGGAGCGTAACGGCCGACGCTTCCTCGTCCACTACTTGCTGGACTTCAGTGAAGCGCTCGCCGGCCACGCTGCCGAGAAGGACCGGCCCGAGGACGGCTGGGAGCACTTCATCGACTGGGAGATGCAGACCAAGGCCACGTTCACTTTCGGGCTGTGGCAGCGGCCCTGGGAAGAGGTGCGCGAGACGCGGTGGCCCGCGATCGGCGCTTTCACGGCCGAGCCCTTCGACCCGCGCGCGTGGCGCGAAGCCTACCCGTTTTGGCCATTCGCCGAGATGGACGCGGTGGACGCCTACTGGGGCGCCAAGCTGGTGATGCGCTTCGAGCGGGCGCACCTGGAAGCGATCGTGGCCGAGGGCAAGCTGAGCGAGCCGGAGGCGGCGCGCTACCTGGTGGACACGCTGCTGGCGCGCCGTGACGCGATCGGCCGCGCCTACCTCGACGCGCTCTCGCCGCTCGACGCGCTCTCGCTCACGCCCGGCCGCCTGTGCATGACGGATTTGGCGCTGCGCTACGGCCTCGTGAAGAGCGGCACCGTGGAGTGGCTGGGCAAGGGCAGCGACGTGCGGCTGAGCCGTGCGCTGCCGCCCAGCGGCCGCCTCTGCGTGCGCGTTTCCGAGCAGAGCGACGCCTACACCGTGTTTCGCATGCGCGTGCGCCGCCCGGACGGTGCGCGTCCGGCGATGGAGCTGCACTTCAAAGCGGGTCCCAAGCCGCGCATCCTGGGCTTGATCCGCGATGCGGGGTAGTGGAGCTGTCCACAGCTCCTGTCTGAGGTG
>JAEYOT010000552.1 GCA_023411445.1 Pseudomonadota bacterium | reverse complement strand
GGTAGACGGCGTCGAACCAGGCGCCGAAGTCACGGCGGCGTCCGACCTCTGACTCGATCTCGACGCCGTTCGCACCGGCGTAGGTCTTCGCCAGCATGCTGAACAGGTTGGCCGTGTACATCGGCGTGATGTCGTCCAGCTGCAGCGAGCCGACGATGATGTCAGCCATGGTCGGCGGGTGGCCGCCATCGCTCGATCCTTGCGGCGGGTTGTCGCGGATGAACGCCGCCACGTCCGCGGCGTCGTCCAGGCGCACGCGGGCGCCGTAGCAAGCTGCGTTCTGGTACTCGTCCACGCGCTGCACGCGCATGAAGTCGCGGTAGTGCTCCTCCCAGTTGGAGAGGTACTCCGGATTCTGAAACAGGATGTCCAGCACGACCTGGCGCGAGTGGCGCAGCGGCGCGTTGGGCAGCGCCGGCAGCTCCTCGGGGTCGACGCCGTCGAGCGCGTCGATCTCGGCGATCAGGTCCGCGTACATGTTGACCTCAGCCTGGCTGTAGGCTCGGCGGCCCAGCACGCCCTGGATGGCGCGGCGCACGAAGGCTTGGTCGGAGGCCTGGCAGGCGTAGAACGGCTGCGGCTCGGGCTCGGCGCCGTCGCCGCCAGCGCCGGCTTCGCCGGTCACGGTGCCGCCGGTGCCGCCGGTGCCGCCCGTGTCGGGTTCGCTAGGAGCACCCGCTTCGGCGGTGGTGCCGCCCACTGGCGCGCCCGCGTCGCTGCTGCTGCTGCCGCCCGAGCTGCTGCCGCCCGAGCTGCTGCCGGCTTCGCCGGCGGAGCCGCTGGCTCCCGAGGGTTTCCGGTCGTCGTCGTCGCTGCAGCCGGAGAGCAGGCCGAGCGAGATCAGCATGAACAAAGACAAAGACGTTTTCATACTTGGTGCCCCAAAATTCGCTTGATGATGCTGCGTGCGGCCGGTCCTTCTTGGGTTTCCCCTTGCACGTCGCTGCCGCTGTAGGCGACGGCGTCGAACGGCCAGATGCCGAGCGCGAGGAGCGCTGCGATGCGGTTCTCTGCTGGATTGGTGTAGACCTGCGCCATGCCGGACTCGTCGATCGAGCCGTAGATGCCGGCCTGCTCCGTGCCGATGGGGCCACCGATGTAGATCTGCGGGAAGCCGTGCGGCCAATGGTTGCGACCTTGACCCGTGCCCTGTCGCCCGGGCGCGCGCCCGAACTCGGAGTTGAGGATCACCATCGTCTTGTCGAGATCGATCTTATTGGGGTCGCCCTCGCCTGGCTTGTTGATGCGCGCCAGCAGGTGCTCCAAGAAGTTGTTGAAGTTGCTGGCCTGGCGCCAAGGACCGTTGCTGTGCGTGTCGTAGCCGCCGCCGCCGTCGGCCGCGATCAGGCCAGTGTCGACCACCGTGCAGTGCCGCGCCGGGTACGTGGGGTGCGTGAGCAGGTGCGTCGCGAGCCGCAGGCTCATCGCCGGGATGTTGGTGTTGGCAGAGAGCGGGTTCTGCGAGAACGTGGGCGACTCCGCCGTGCCGTTCACCTGGTAGCAAGAGGAGCCAGGGATCGCCTGGAACAGCTCCGGCTCGAATACGCTCTGGATCACGTCGGTCTGGCTGACCGTCTTAGAAGCCTGCAAGAGCTCCTGGAACTTGGCGGCGCGCACGACCTCGCTGGAGCTGCCAAGCGAGAGCCGCTTCTGGTACTGCTCGAAGTAGAGGCTGAGCAGCGCGTCGTACTGCGCGCGCTCGTCCATCGTGCCGATGGTGGTGCGTGCCAGGAGCGTGTTGAGGCGCGCGGCGTTGTCCACCTTCACCAAGAGCGGGCGGGCCTGGCCGGGGTGCAGCCCCTGCGCCACCAGCGCCAAAATGCCGTCGTTGGGGATGAAGCTGCTGCCCGTGGCGAAGCCGTACGAGAAAGGCGGCGGATGAGCGCCAGCGGTGTCACGGTCGACGAAGTAGCGACCGATGTGCGTCGACAAGCCGGCCAAAGACGGGTTACCGAGCGTGCGCCCCGACGCCACCAGCGGGATGGCCGCCTCGTGAGGCGCCAGCGTGTGCCGGTTGATGACGATGCGCATGCGAGCCAGGATGTCCGGCCTGGCCAGCAGCTTCTTCATGTACGGGCCGAAGTAGATGGTGCGGCCGCTGCTGTCGTTGGCGAACGGAACGAACGGCTCGGACGTGTCGAAGCCGCAGCCCTCGGCCGCCTTCATCATGAAGGAGTAGTTGGTGTACGCCCACGTCTCGTCGTTGGCGCCGAACTCCGGCACACAGTAGAACGTCTCCCACGGGATCAGGCCGCCGTAGAGGAAGCATTCCAGGATGCTCTCTGCCCGCTTGGACGGGGGCAGCATCGAAGATTGATGTTCTGAAGGAGTTTCGCCGAAGGGCTCGGCACCGGCCCGCCTGGTCCAGACGGAAGCGCCGGCCGCGGCGACTCCGCCTGCCGCCGAGGCGCGCAGGAAATCACGTCGTTTCATACAACTATCTCCAGCAAGGGATGGACTCGTGGCCGTCCTCGGCCGTGAGTGCTCGGGGGTTCTCACCAGGTGTTTCGTGGACGCACATAGTGCGTCGCCGCAAACAACTCTGTGAGGCTGCTTGCGACGTGGCTCCGGTGTAGCTCCGCGTGCGCCGCACGGTCAAGGCCTAAATATTAGATTCTAACATTTAACCTTTGTTAGACCGTCCCGCCTTTCCGCAGAAATACAGCCACTTCCGCTCACGAAACCAACACCTAACAAAGTCAGAAACAAGATCTCACATCTCCAGAAACCTTGGCCCCTGCATGCTGCGGGCAGCTCGAATGATTCGATATTACGCGCGGCTCAACCCCAACAAAGTAGAGGAGTCTTTTCTCAATAGAGAGGAGGTGATGCGCGTCTCAGACGTCGGCGCGCAGCTCGGCTTCGGTATCTCGGTGCTGCAGGAGCGCGGGCTGATCCGCGCCGATCCCAACGCGCTGGACGTCAGGTCGCCCGCGCCGCTACTGACCTGGCCGTTCCTGGATTTCATGGCCTCGCTGGATCTGTCGCACTGCTCCTTGCTCGAGCTCGGCGCTGGCAACTCCACCTTGTGGTTCGCGCAGCGCTTCGGCCGAGTGCGCTCGCTGGAGACGGACCCGGAGTGGCTGGAGCGGCTACGCGACGTGGTGCCGCTCACGGTTTCGCTCGAGGCGGTCGAGCTCGCTGCGTTGGAGCGCGGTGCCGTCGGTTACAAAGACGAAACCTTCGTGCTGGTCGACTTCGCGGGGCGGCGCACGCGCTTCTTGGAGCGCTTCCTCGCGCAGCAAGAGCGGCTACCGCCCTTCGTGGTGCTCGACAACTCCGACTGGTACCGAAACGGCGCCGCTGCGCTGACCCGCCGCGGCTACCGCGAGATCCCGTTCCACGGCATGAAATCTGGGCAGTCCTTCGTCTCTTGCACGAGCTTGTTCCTGCGCGAGGGCGCGGAGCTGCCCAAGGCCAAAGAGCCGTTTCATCGCCCGGCGTTCGCGAGGCGCTTCGACAACTCCTGGGATCGGCCATGAACCTGAGCCTGGTGCACGGACTGTTGACGCCCGCGCAGGTAGCCCAAGCACGAGAGAAGCTGGCGCAAGGCGATTGGGTGGACGGCCGGGAGACGGCGGGCGCGGAGGCCGCGCGCATCAAGCGAAACCTGCAGCTCAAGCGCGGCTGCCCGCAGCACATGGAGCTGTGCGAGCTGATCAAGCTGAGCCTCAACGCCAGCGAGGCCTTCAAGGGCTTGGCGCTGCCCCGCCGCATGTCCGTGCCGCTGTTCAGCCGCTACGACGCGGGCATGGAGTACGGCCCGCACACGGACGACGCTTACCGGTCCCAGGAGCAAGTGCGCACGGACCTGGCGGTCACGGTGTTCCTGTCCGAGCCCGACAGCTATGACGGTGGGGCGCTGGTGGTGGGCGACACGGCGGTGCGGCCCGCGGCTGGAGACGCGGTCGTGTACCCGGCCACCACCATCCACCGCGTCGCCCGCGTCACGCGCGGGACGCGGCTGGCCTGTGTGTTCTGGGTGCAGAGCCTGGTCCGGGACGAAGCCAAGCGCGAGGTGCTGTCGGCGCTGCAACAGATCGGCTCGCGCCTCGGCGAGCAGCCGGCGCTGGGCCTCGCGTTAGCGCGCGTCCAACAGAACCTGCTCAGGATGTGGCTCGAGTGCTGACGTTCAACGACCCGCGAACGTGTCTTCCACTTCGTCCAAAATCTGGCGAGCGCGCGCCAGGCCAATCTGCGCGATGGCCGCGCGCAGCTGCGCCTCGGGCGTGCCGCTGAGCAGGAGCGCCGCGCCGTCACGGCGCCCGGGCTTGCCGCGCAGCTGGCGAGCGCGCGCGTCCGCGCTGCGGATGTTGTAGACGAAGGCGGGAGTGAGCCTGAGC
>JAEYOT010000532.1 GCA_023411445.1 Pseudomonadota bacterium | reverse complement strand
GCGGTGGTCAGGAGCGACGCCAAGCACCGCGCGGCGCTCTTGGTCGAGCGCGCACGCATCGCCGAGTCGCGCCGCAAGAACCTGCCGCAAGCGGCGGAGCTGTATCAGGCCGCGCTGGACGTCGACCCGCGCTCGGACGCCGCCGTGCACGCGCTCAAGCGCTTACACTACTCGCACCAGCGTTGGCGCGATCTGGTCGGCGTGCTGGAGCGTGAAGCCGAGCAGGTGGCGGATCCGGAAGCCCGCGCCATGGCGCTCTATCGCGTCGGCCGCATCGAGATCGACAAGCTTGGCAACCTCGAGCAAGGCACGCATGCGCTCGAGCGCGCGCTCAGCGTGGTGAAGGACGATCGCCTGGTGCTGGAGGCGCTGGCGCGCGCCTACGAGTCGATGCAGAACCACGCGGCGCTGGGCAACGTGCTGGCGCGGCTGGCTGAGCTGTCCCGCACGGACGCCGAGCGCATCGCTTACCTCACGCGCGGCGCTCAGCTGTATGAAGACCAGCTCGGTGACGATCAGACGGCCGTCGCCTGGTACGAGAAGGCGCTCTCGTTCGATCGTGCGCACGCGCCGGCGCTGGCCGCCCTGTCACGGCTCTACGGGCGAACCAAGAGCTGGGAGAGCTTGCTCGCCATCTGTGCGGGTGAGGCGGAGGCGGCTCGGGATCCGCACCGGCGCGCGTACGCGCACGCTCGGATGGCGGAGATCCTGGAAAAAGAGTTGGGCAAGCCTGAGCTTGCCTTGAGCCACCACGCGCGCGCGCTCGGCATCGTCCCCGGCTACGCGGCGTCCTTCAAGGCGCTGGTCCGCCTGTACTCGGCCGCGAACAAGCACACCGAGCTGGTCGAGCTCTACGAACGCGCGGTGGATCTGGCCCACGACGCCGAGACCAAGATCACGTACCTGTTCAAGATCGGCCGCGTCCACGAGGACACGCTGGGCGACGCACAAGCCGCGCTCACGGCCTACCGGCGCATCTTGTCGATTGACGCGCACCACGTCGGTGCCGTCCACGCCGCTCAGCGCGCCGCCGAGCGCGGCGGCCTCTACCGCGAGCTGTGCGAGATGCTCGAGCTCGAGGCCAAGTTGGTCAAGGATCCGAAGGAGCGGCTCATGCTGCTGCATCGCGCAGGCGAGGTCGCCGAGCACGATTTGGGCGACGACGCGCTGGCGCTCGGCTTGCAGCGGCGCGTGCTGGAGCTGGACCCCAAGTTCGGCCCGGCGCTGGCCAGCCTCGGTCGGCTCTACTTCCGGGCCGGCCGCTGGGAAGATTTGGTCCACGTGTATCAAGCCGAGCTGTCCAGCTTGCCGCGTGGGCCGGAGTCCGCGCGTTTGGACTACAAAATCGGCGAAATCTACGAGCTTCGCATCGCGAAGGACGAGCTGGCTCTGGCCGCGTATCGCCGCGCCTTGGAGGCAGACCCCAAGCACCTGCCGGCGCGGCGCGCGCTCGAACGCAAGCTGAGCGACAAACACCACTACGAAGAGATCGCCAAGCTGATCGAGAGCGAGCTCGGCGCCGAGACCGAGCCGAAAGCGATCGCTCGCGCGGCGCTGCGGTTGGGCGAGGTGCTGGAGCACCGGATGAACGCCAGCGACAAGGCGCTCGTGGCCTACGAGCGCGCGCTCGCGGCCGATCCGGAGTTTCGTCCAGCGCGAGATGCTCGCGTCCGCTTGCTGACCGAAGCCAAGGATTGGAAGCGGCTCGTCGACGAGCTGATGAAGGAAGCGGCGGGCAGCGCCGATCCGAAGCTTGCGATCGCCGCGCTGCTGCGCGCCGGCGAGATCTGGCAAACGGAGCTCGGCGCCTCGCAGAAGGCGATCGAGTGCTTCGAGGCGGTGTTGGAGAAGGATCCCGGGCACGCGGACGCCTTGCTCATGCTGGAGGCGCTCTACGCCGAGCGCTCACTGTGGGAGCCGCTGTCGAAGGTGTACGCCACGGAGGCGCGCGTCTTCTCCGAGCCGTCGGCGCGCATCGCCGCGCTGTCCGAGCTGGGGCGCTTGGAAGAGACGAAGGGCGTGGGCACGGAGGACGAGCGAAAAGCCGCTTATTTCGCGATCTTGCAGCTCGCGCCCGACGATCAAGCCGCGCTCTCGGCCCTGGAGCGTCTCGCGCTGGAGAGCGGGGATGCAAGCTTGTTGGCTCACGTAGACGCCAAGCAGGCAAACCTCGCTGAAGACCCCGAGGTCAAGGCCGCCCACCTCACGCGCCTGGCGGAGACGCTCGAGCGCACGGGCGATCCGTCCGCGCTCGAGGTGTGGCGGAGCGCGATCACGGCCGACCCCGAGAGCTTGTCCGCTGCTCGCGGCATCACCCGCGTGGCCGACCGCATCGGCGATCCGGCGCTGCTGGAGGAGGCCAGCGCGCACGAAGCACGCGTGACGGGCGATCTGGATGTCGCCGCGCGCCTGCTCGTGCGCTCCGCGATCTTGCACGCCGAGCGGGGCGACGTGGACGGCGGCATCCGCCTGCTACGCCGCGCGCTCGAGCTCAACCCGGACTTCGAGGCGGCCGCTGCCAAGCTGTATGAGCTGCTCGTCGCGCGTGGCGCCATCGACGATCTGATCGCGCAGCTCACCAAGGCCGCCAACTCGGCGTCGCAGCCCGGTCGTGTCTCGGCGCTGTGGATCATGGTGAGCGACCTGTACGC
>JAEYOT010000148.1 GCA_023411445.1 Pseudomonadota bacterium | reverse complement strand
AAGGAAGTCACGATCAAGCGCTACCTAAAGGGTGACGCCGTGGGCGAGGATCCGACCTTCATCCCGGTCGATCCTGGCACCCAGACCGCCGTGTGCCCGAACGACGTGCTGTTCACCATCCGTCGTGAGCTCACCTCCATGGAGGAAGTGCTGCGTGGCAACCCCACGCCGGGCGAAGAGAAGACGGGTCTGCTCGAGCAAGGTCAGCTCCTGGTGAAGAAGCTGAAGGACATCGGGCGAGCCTCGCCCGGCTGAGCCAACCGGCTCCGCTCGTCCGAAACGGGTCGCTCTCTCCGGAGCGGCCCGTTTCTTTTTTGGTGCGCCGCGCGGCGCGGGGGACCCATAGCTTGCGACCGGGATGCGTGACGAGGAGCGCGGCAGCACGCTCTCGGCTGGCGGCGAGTGGCGCGTGATCTCCACCTTGAGCACGCGACGCTCGTCGGCTTCCTTAACCTCGAAATCGAGCTCGAAGGCGGTCAGGCGCACGCCCACCTCCGGCACCGTGCCCAGCTCCGCGACGACGAAGCCGGCGAGCGTGTGGTAGTCGCCGTCCGTGGGTAGCTCGGCGCCCAGGTAGCGGCTCAAGTCGGCGATCGACACGCTGGCGTCGACGAGCAGCTTGCCGTCGCCGAGGTCCACGATCGGCGGCTCTTCGACGTCGTGCTCGTCGCGGATATCGCCGACGATCTGCTCGAGCAGGTTCTCCAGCGTGAGGATACCGCTCGTGCCGCCGAACTCGTCGAGCACGACCGCGAGGTGGTGCTTACCGGCGCGCATCTCGCGCAGCACGCTGTCGGCGGGCTGGCTCTCCGGCACGAACACGACCGGCTGGCGCACGAGCGTCGCGAGCCCCACCTTCGCCAGCTCGCCACGCGCCAGGTGCGGCAGCAAGTCCTTGGCGTGGAGCACGCCGATCACGTTGTCGATGTTCTCGCGGTAGACCGGGTAGCGCGAGTGCTCGCTCTCGGCGATCACGCGCAGCACCTCGCTCATCGGCGTATCGAGCTCGATCGCGTGCACCTGCGTGCGCGGCACCATCAGCTGACCCGCCGTGATGTCGCTGAAATCCAGCACGTTGCGGATCATCTCGGATTGCTCGTGGCCGAGAGAGCCGCTGAGCTCACCCTCGTTCACCAGCATCTCCACCTCCGTCTCCACCAAGCCGGGCGCCGGCGTCGGTCGGTTCTCGGTCTTGGGCTCGAACAAGCGCCCGATCCAGACGAAGGGCGCGGCGAGCGGCGCGACCAAGAGCTCGAGCGGTGCCACGAGGCGTAGCAGCAGCGGGGCGTAGCGCTCAGGGTTGCGCGTCGCCAGCACCCGACCGATCTCACCGGGGATGCCGTACACGACGAGCGTGCCGAGCGCCGCCGCGCCCAGGCGCCAGCCTTGGAGTGGCGGCAGCGCGTCGGCGATGAGCAGCGCCGTGAGCGAGATGCCGAGGGCGCGGATGACGACCCAGCGCGCCTCCATGGCGCCCCCTTGCGTTTCGTAACGCTCGAGGGCATCGCGCGCGCCGCCAGTTAGTCCTTCGCGTAGAGCCAAGCGTCGCGCATCGGACAGAGCTCCGACAGACCAGCTCGCCGCCGCGAAGGTCGCGGCGATGATGGCTGGGACAAAAGCGACGAGAATTCCTGGTATGAGTTCTGGTGGAACGGAGTCCAATTCCCATGCCCGGTCTAGGGCCGAGCCTCCTGTCCCGAGTTCTTAGCGGAGGGCGGCGAGGGGGCGCAACCCGAGCCCCGGCTGTCCGAGCAGTACGACATGGTCCAACCTGCCAATGTCGCTCCTTTGGGTTACCGGTCGGAGGCGCCTCGAGCTGGCTCCGGTGCCGTGCAGCCAAGGTACCGGAATGACAAAGAATTTGCTGCGGTGCTGGCTCGGGATTCGTCGGCGGTTTCGGGTGGGTTGGACCACGGGCCGGTCGAGCCGAGCTGGACGACGGAAATCGCGAAGGAGTTGCCACCCGGCACCCCTTGGGAGGGCACTTGGGCCAGCCTCGCCGCGGAGGAGGAGCCGAGCCCAGGACGCACCCTGGATCCGGCCGAGTGGTTGGCCCAGTTCACTGTGGGGGGTGGGGAGGCAGCGTTCGCGCCAGCCCTACCGGCGCCGGCGCCAGCGGCTGCACGCGTGGAGCCGCCTTTGACGGAGCTGGTGGAGCGCTGGGTGAGACGGGTAGCGCTGGGTGGGGACGCGCGGCGCGGCGTCGCCAAGCTGGACATCGGGCACGGTAGCTACGCGGGCGCCCAGCTCGTGGTGGCGGCCGAAGCGGGGCGCGTTACGGTCGAGCTAGTGCTGCCCGCGGGCAGCAGCGACGTGGATCTGGCCGCGCGCTTGGAGCAGCGCCTCACGGCGCGCGGCTACCAGGCAAGCGTCGCCGTGCGCTAACGCTCGGGGTTGAAGCCGCGCACCACGCGCAGCTCGCCCTGAGTGGTGCCGAGCGCGACCAGCTCCCCCTCGGGGCTGAGCCAAGCGCCAAGCTCTGCCGAGGTGGGCAGCTGGTCGAAGTCCTCCGCCTGGAGCGGCTTGCCTTGGCGAGCGCGCAGCACTGCGTCGGCTTTCAGCCGGCAGGCGGGCAACGTGGCGCAGGCAGCGTCCGCCAAGCCGATCAGGGTGGGAGGCTCGGTGGGGGGCCAAGCGCACGCGGCTTCGATACCGAAGGGGCCGCTGGCCAGCCGCCTCAGGGCGGACAAGTGCGCCGGCAAACCGAGCCGCTCGCCCAGATCTCTCGCCAAGGAGCGCACATAGTAGCCCTTGGAGACGAGCAGCTCGCAGCGCAGCAGGGGCGGCCGGAGCTCCAGGGCGCAGAGCTCCAGCACCTCAACGGGTCGCGCAGGGAGCTCGGCGGCTTGGCCCTTCCGAGCGAGCGCGTAGGAGCGCTCCCCCGCGACCTTGATCGCGCTCACGGCCGGTGGTGTTTGTAGGCGGCGCGCGCGCTCTTCCGCCAGCGCGGCTTGCACCAGCTCCTCGCGCAGCTGCTCGGGCTGCACCGGCGCTTCCGCGGTGACTCGACCGTCCGCGTCCAGCGAGTCCGTGCTGCGGCCGAAGGTGATGTCCGCGGCGTAGCGTTTCACGTCCGCCGTGAGGTAGCCGGAGAGCTTGGTCGCTTGTCCGACGAGCACCAACAGCACGCCCGTAGCCATCGGGTCGAGCGTGCCGGCGTGCCCGATGTCCTTTCGCCCGAACACGCGCCGCGCTTGAGCCACCACGGTGTGGCTCGACACGCCGCGCGGCTTGTCGACCACCGCGACACCTGAGCGCTTGTCAGCCATGACCACGAACGACGCGCCGAGAGCTCAGAACCAGATGCTCTTGCGCTTCTGTAGCCCGGTCTCCAGCATGCTCTGGATCGTGCTGCGCACGCGATCCGAGAGGCGCCCGACGAGGAGGTCGTCGTCTGCCGCCTCGGGGCCGTAGTTGTCGAACGCGATCGGCTCACCGAACTTGATGCGCCATTTCGTCGGCGCCGGCACGAGCCCCAACGCGCCGAGCGCCGGGAATGTCGGCGTCACCGGCAGGTACGGCACCCGCAGCAGATCTGCCAGCGCGTCGAAGCGGTAAAGCAGCGGGCTCGACTCCTCGCCGCCGATGATGGCGCACGGGATGAGCGGCGCGCGCGTGCGCAGGCAGAGGCGGATGTAGCCGCCGCGCCCGAAGCGCTGCAGGCGGTAGCGATCGCGGAACAGCTTCCGAATGCCCTGAACGCCTTCAGGGAAGACGGCGATCAGGTTGTCACGCGATAGCAAGCGCTCGGCGTTCTCCTGACAGGCGCGCACGGCGCCCGCGCGGTTCATGAACACGCCGGCGAACGGCAGGTAAAACAGGAAGTCCTCTGCCAGCCAGCGCAGATCACGGCTGGCGGGGTGATCCAGCCGCAGCGCCGTGCGCAGCATCAAGCCGTCGATCGGGATCGAGCCCGAGTGATTGCCGACCACCACCGCGCGCCCCTCCGCGGGCACGTTGCTGATGCCCTCGGTCTGAATGCGGAAGTAGCGCTGGTACACGAAATCCAGCACCGGGCGCAGGCGTGCCTCGAAGCTGCGATCCAAGCCGAACTCGTCGACCTCCTCCGCGCGGCTGCGCAGGCCCTTGCGGCCCCACTTCTCGACGTAGTAGCGGCTGCCCGCCAGCTCCGCGGCGCTCTCTACCGCGATCGCTTCCGCGGACGGCGTGGCATCGCGGCCCGGCTCCGACTCGACCTCGGGCGAAGCCGGCTGAGCGGGGGAGCGCGCGTCGCTCGGCTCCAGCCGCGTGGCACCTTGGATCAAGCCGTCCAAGCGCGCTTCCAGCGCGCGGATCTGATCCTCCACGTCTCCAGTGGGCGGCGCCGACGGGCGCAGGTTCTCGAGCGCGTCGTCTTCGAAGCGCACGTGAGGCGCGACCACGCGGCTGCCGATGCCGAGCTCGGGCACGTCCGAGCTCAACGCTTCCATGTCATCGCCGTCCGCCGTGAGGTCGTAGCTATCGTCCACTTCGATGTGAGGCAGCGTTGGCGTGCCCGGCGTCGTCGTGGCGGGCGGGGCCGCGGGCGGCGTGGCGGCGGCCGTGGTTGCCGCGGGCGTCTGCGTCGTCGTATCGCTGCCGGGCGCTTGCTCCGCGACGTCGCGCTTCTTGCGCTTCTTCGCCTTGCCAGCGCGCCCGCGCGGCTCGGGGGCCAGGCTCCTCAGCTTGGGGGTGCGCTTGTCGCCTTTGACTTGCGTGTCGCGGTTGCGTTTGCGTTTCTTGTCGCTCATGTCGGCGTTGGTCGCGGCTTTGCGTGCGGTAGGCGTCTGAGGTTTGCGATCCTTGCGTTTCACGCCGGATTCTCCGCGAGCAGCTTGGCGTCGCGCAGCTGCTCGGCGCTGGCGAAGTCGCTCAGCGCCTCACGGCTGGAGAAAACGGGGACGAAGCCGAGTCTGCTCTTGGCGAGGGTCGAGTCCGCCACGCACGCGTACTGGAGGTACGAGAGCAAAGAGGGGGGAGCGTCGCCGCGCTTGGTCAGCCAAAGCGCGCCCAGCGTGGGGCGCAGCAGCGGGCGCGGCAGCGGCAAGCGGCCCCGACCGAGCAAGCGAATGGCCATGCTCAGCGGCAGCACGCCTTCGCTCGCCAGGTTGAAGACGCCGGGCACGTCGCGATCCACCGCTAGCTTCAGCGCCGCGACGGCGTCCGCTTCGTGCAGGAACTGCCACAGCGGGTCGAAGCCCATCACGGTCGGCACCCGTGGCAGGCGCAAGTAGCGCGTGACGAAGTTGTCCACGCTCGGGCCGATGATCGGCGCCGTGCGCAGCACGGTCACGACGCGCCCCTGACCCGGCTGGCGGAAGCGCAAGAGCTGCTCTTCCACGGCCAGCTTGTCTTGAAAGAACGTGTCCGAGTGGGAGGCGCGGAGCGCGTGCTTCTCCGACAAGAACGCGGGGTTGGTCGCGCGGGCGCCGTAGAGCCAGGTAAAGCTCCTGACGATGAGCTTGTGGGTGCGGGCGCGACGGCAGGCGTTGAGCACCTGCATCGTCCCCACGCCCTCCAGCTCGTGGCTGTACGCGGTTTCTCGCGTAGGGGATTCCAGCAGGGCCAAGTGCACGACCGTGTCGACCGACTCGGCCGCGAACACCTCGGCCAGGCGCTCTTCCGCCGTCGGGTGCGTGAGATCGAGCTCGTAGTACCGCGACTTGGCGCCGACGGTGGGTGGCGAGCTCGTGTCCAAACACACGATCTTGGTGACGCGCGGGTCGTCCTCCAAGAGACCGATCAAATTCAATCCTAAGAACGTCGCGGCGCCCGTGATGGCGACCACGCGGCGTCGCCCGGAAACCCGTAAGACGTCACCGCTTTCCCTACGAATAGCTGCGGGCAGAGTCACCGAAACAGAATCCTCCGAAAGGCCTTGCGGTAAGAGACTGTGCGCATTTCGCTCACTTCGAAAACCGTAGTCCATAAGCGTCGCGGATGGGCTTGATTTTTGTGAGGAAGAGGCGCCCTTCCGCGCTAACCTGAGCGGTATTCGATGCAAGTTAAGCCACGGCAAGCTCGGACCATGCTCGGACCCTACGAGCTAGGTGAGCGCTTGGGGCTCGGCGGCATGGCCGAAGTCTTCGTGGCGTACCGCGCAGGGCCGCACGGCTTCGCCAAGAAAGTGGCGCTGAAGCGTATCCTGCCGGAGCTCGCGCAGGACGCGCGCTTCGTGGCCATGTTCTGCGATGAGGCGCGCATCTCCGCGCCGCTCACGCACCCGAACATCGTCCAAGTCATCGACTTCGGCGAGAGCCAGGGCGAGCTGTTCATGGCCATGGAGTACGTGGAGGGCGTCTCGCTCGCCAAGCTGCTCCGCTACGTGGCCGGCCGGCGTGAGCGCTTCCCGCTCGGCGCCGCGCTGTTCATCGCGCACGAGGTGCTGTCCGGTCTCGCGTTCGCTCACGCCGCCTGCGACGAGAACGGCAATCCGCTGCACATCGTTCACCGCGACGTGTCGCCCGGCAACGTGCTGATTGGACGCGCGGGTGACGTCAAGCTGGCGGACTTCGGCATCGTGCGTAGCGCCTACGTGGATCGCCGAACGTACCCGGGCGAGCTCAAGGGCAAAGTCGGTTACATGTCGCCCGAGCAGGTGATGGGCGTGGAGGTGGATCCGCGCAGTGACTTGTTCACGGTCGGCATCATCTTGTCGGAGATGCTGATCGCGCGCCCGCTGTTCTCGGGCCAAAACGAGTTCGACATCCTGACCAAGATCTACGAGGCGGACCTGTCTGCCTTGGACCGCTACGGCGCGGATCTGCCCCTGCCGCTGCGTGACGTGCTCAAGCAAGCGCTGGCCAAGGCTCCGGCTGAACGCTTCGACTCGGCGTCCAGCTTCGCGGCGGCCCTGCGCCGCCTGGCGCAAGCGTCGCACATCGCGCTCGACGACTCCGAGCTCGTGCCGTGGCTGTCGGCGCTGGGCGTGCTCCCGTCGCGCAGCGGCACGCACGAGGTGACGCGCATGCCCTCCGTGGAGGCGGCTTCCACGCACAGCCAGCGACCGGTCCTGCGGCCCACCACCGCCGCGCCCCCGCCCAACTCGCGCAGCAGCATCCCCGCGGCACCCATGCCCGGCCTGCCCTTTCGCCGCGCGCTCGTGCGGCCCGAGCTCCCCGCGCTCGTCTTCGCCATCGCGCTCAACGGGGAGACCGGTGAGCTGCACGTGGAGGGCACTCACGGCGAGCTCCGCCTCGCGTTCGAAGATGGCAAGCTGCTCGCCGCGCACGGCACCGCCGCAGAGATGCAGCTCCGCGGCTTGTTCAACTTCGGGGACGGCATGCTCACGTTCACCGCCACGCGCGCGGAGCAGCCGGTGCACATGCAGCGCATCAGCATCCTGCCGGTCGTTAGCCGTATCGTGCGCGAGCGCTTCACCGTCAACGAAGTCGCCGCTTGGCTCTCGCCGATCCGCCGCCTCCCGCTCAACCGCGGCTCTTCCCTCCGGCGCGACCCGTCGGAGTTCGGCCTCACCTTGGGAGAGCGCCGCGCCATCGAGCAAGCGCCACACCGCAAGTCGCTCGATGAGCTGGGCGGAGCGCTGGCCGGCGCTGGCATGGCGGAGCCGGCTGAGGTGCTGCGCGGCGTCTTTTTGGGGCTCAGCCTAGGCTTGCTCAACGCGCCCGGCTGGGCGTGGACGCAGGGGTCTTAGCGGTCCGGCGCCTTTTTTGCGAGCTCAGCGCGCTGAGGGCGTGCGGCTCGAGGACGCGGGCGGCGCTTGTTGCAGCGTCTTGACCGTGTTCGGCGGCCGGCCGGACTCGGTCAGCGGATCTTCGAGCAGCTCGAGCAAGCTCTTGAGCTCGATCGGCTTGAACAGGGTGCTAAGGCCGGAGCTCTTTAGGTAGGCGGCTTCCTCCTTGCCGAGCGCGCCTCCGGTGACGAACACGAAGCGACGGGCGATCTCGGGGCGATGCTGGGCGACGCGGGCGTGCAGCGTGTTGCCGTTGGCGCCCGGCAAAAAGACGTCGCACAGCACGAGATCGGGCGCGTACGAAGGATCCAGGAGCAGGGCTTGTGCTTCGGAAGCGGCAGCGCACGTCCTGACGTCGTGGGGCTTGAGTGAGCGCCGGATGGTGCGGGAAAACACCGGGTCGTCGTCGACGACCAGCACTTGCTTGCGCCGCGCAGACGTGAGCGGGCGAGGCTGCGTGGCGAGCGGCAGCGGCAACAGGCCGCTGTCTTCGCGCGCGCGCGGCAACAGGACGCGAAAGGAGGCTCCGCCGCCGCTGCGCTCGTGCACTTCGATGTGGCCGCCATGAGCGTTGACCACGTCGCTGCAGATCTTGAGGCCGAGGCCGGTGCCGGAGCCTCGCTGTTTGGTGGTGTAAAATGGCTTGAAAATGTGGGGGATGGCGGCGGGCGGTACGCCCGGTCCGTTGTCTTCCACCACCAGCGCCACGTGCTCGCCCGCCTCGAGCACGCGCACCGTGACCTCAGGGTGGGCGACGTGCTCGCAGGCATCCATCGCGTTGAAGGTGAGGTTGAGCACGACCTGCGCGAGGTTGTCGCGACGCGCGACGGTGAAGCAGCCGGGCTCGAAGCTCGTGCTGAGCGTGATGCCGCGACGCTCGAAGTGCGGCTTGGCGACGGTGAGCGACTCGCGCACCACCTCCGCGAGCTCCACGTGCTCGGGCGACAGCTCTCGCCGACTCACCAAGCTGAGCTGCTCCACCGTGTCGCGCACCCGGCTGACGGCCGTGCCGATGTCCCCCGAGAGCTCCACGAGCTCGGCGACCACCTCGCCGGTGGCGCTGTCGGCGCCGCCGTCGAGCAGATCCAGGTGCTCGACGAGCCGTTTGAGCTCTTCTTGCTGAAGCAAGAGCGCGCCGGCGGGGCCGCGCAGCTCATGCGCGACCGTGGCGGTGAGCAGCCCGAGGCTCACCATGTGCGCCGCCTCCTCCTGCTGCTCGCTGGAGAGGCGCTGCTCAGCGCGGCGCTCACGCTGCGCGCGCAGCGCGGCGATGTTGGCGACGCTGGTCGCGAACTTGATGGTCTCCAGGTCGATGTCCGCGGGCTCGCTGAACAAGAGGACGAAGGCGCCTACGGGCGCGCGGACGTCCAGCACCGGGACGGCGAGCACGCAGGCGGCGCCGAGAGCCAAGAGCTCCCCGGCGTCGTCCACGCCGTCGCGGTCAACGCGCAGATCAGCGGACTTGAACGGCTTGTGCGTTGCCAGGCAGCGCTCTGCCAACGTCTCGGCGCCGCGCAGGAGCGCGGTGAGCGGGCGGCGCGCCGCGTCCAGCCTGCGGTCGGCGACGGGCTCCAGCCGGCCGTCCATGGCGAACGCGATCGCGCTCGTGGCGAAGGTGCCGGCCAGCAGCGCGTCCAGGCATTCGCCCATGAAGTCGCCGACCGACTCCCCAGCCAAGCGCTGGGCGAGATCGCCGATGACTTCCAGACGTGTAAGACGAAGACCTTGCGACACGAAATGCTCGGGGGTCGCGAACGAGGCGCACCAAAGACAGCCTCGTCAACATATCGCGCCCCTCGGCGGAATGTCCAATCCTCCGCCGTTAGCGCGTCACTCCTCGCGCTTATCCTCACGCCCAGCGCTCGCTGGGCGGCTTACTCAGGCGAGGCAGGCGGGGGCAACTCCAGGCGGAGCACCGGGTAGGCTCGGAAGTCCGACACCGGCTCGAAGCCGGCGCTCAAAAACAGGGCCTCGGGGCCCATCCACACCTCGTCGGCGCGCAGCCGTTCGCCTTCAGGTGCGCCGCGAGGGAAGGCCTCCAGAGAGGTGCCACCTTCCTTTCGCACCGCGGTGATGGCGGCTTCCAGCAGGGCTCGGGCGGCGCCGCGACCTCGGTCTGCCTCGTCCACGTACACGCAAGCGATCGTGAAGACGTCCTCGCGGGGGCCCTCGAAGCAGGGCAAGGCGCGGTAGACGCGCTGCTCGTACAGGCGCGGCAACGCCAACGCGCGCTCGAGCTTCAGCCAGCCGCGTACGACGCCGTCTCGGAGGGCTACGACGCCGCACAGAGCGCCGCTCGCCAGCCGCTGCCCCAAAGCCGCTCGATTCTCCTCAGGCTTCAGGTAGCAGCGCTCCAGCCAGGCGTTCTTGTCTCCCTGGAAGTGCCAGTAGTTGCAGAAGCAGCCGTTGCCCGAGCGCTCGAATAGAGCGCTCAGGCTTTCGGTGTGCTCGGGGCCCGCGCGGAGCGCGGTGTAGTCCGCGCTCATGAGCGCGGCGGGAGCTTCACGCCGCCCATCCGGCGCTCGACCTCGGCTGCCAGCGAGAACAGGCGCTCTTCGGCGAACGCGGGGCCGAGCAGCTGCAGGCCCACGGGGAGGGCCGGCTGTGAGGCAGTGGCCGGCGTCGGGGCGCACGGCACGCTGAGCCCCGCGATGCCGGCGAGGCTGGCCGGAAGCGTGAACACGTCCGCCAAGTACATCGCCAGCGGGTTATCGACCTTCTCGCCCAAGCGGAAGGCGGGGGAGGGGCTGGTCGGCACCGCGATGGCGTCTACCTGCTCGAACGCCCGATCGAAGTCCTGCTTGATCAGCGTGCGGACGCGCTGCGCCTTCTTGTAATAAGCGTCGTAGTAGCCGGCGCTGAGCACGTAGGTGCCGAGCAAGATGCGGCGCTTCACCTCGGCGCCGAAGCCGGCGTCGCGCGTCTTGCCGTAGAGGGCGGTGAGATCGCTCTTGGGCGTCTCCACACGCAGGCCGAAGCGCACGCCATCGAAGCGCGCCAGGTTACTGGAAGCCTCCGCGGTGGCCACGATGTAGTACGTCGCGATGCCGTACTTGGTGTGCGGCAAGCTGACCGGCTTGACGGTGCAGCCGGCTTTCTCGAGCTCGGCGATGGCGGAGCGCACGTTCTCGGCGACCGCCGGATCCAGCCCTTCGCCGAAGTACTCTTCGGGGATGCCGATGCGCAGGCCCTGCACGGGCCTATCGCACGCTGCCTCGTACTCACCCACCGGCACGTCCGCGCTCGTGGAGTCCAGCGGATCGCGGCCGGAGATGACCTCCAGCAGGCGCGCGCTGCTCTTCACGTCCCGCGCGAACGGCCCCACCTGATCGAGGCTAGAGGCGAAAGCGACCAAGCCGTAGCGCGAGACGCGCCCGTACGTCGGCTTCACGCCCACGACGCCGCAGAGCGCGGCGGGCTGGCGGATGGAGCCGCCGGTGTCGCTCCCCAGCGAGCCGAGCGCCAGGCCCGCGGCTACGGCGACGGCGCTGCCGCTGCTCGAGCCGCCAGCGGTGCGCGACTTATCCCACGGGTTGCGCGACGGGCCGAACGCGCTGTTCTCGCCCGAGCTGCCCATGGCGAACTCGTCCATGTTCGCTTTGCCGATCAAGATGGCGTCGGCAGCGCGCAGGCGCGCGACCACCGTGGCGTCGTACGGCGGCCGAAAGCCCTTGCTTGGATCGCTGCCGCCGCTGTTGTCGTCGGCGACCCGCGTGAGGATCTTCGACGCGCAGGTGGTGGGCGCGTCCAACGTGCAGAGCGCGTCTTTGATCGCGATAGGCACGCCGGCCAGCTTGCCCAGCTTTTCGCCCCGCACGCGCTTCTGATCGACAGCGTCTGCCGCGGCGAGCGCCGCTTCACGCGACACGTGCAAGAGCGCGTTCAAGTCCGTGCTCGCGTCGATGCGGGCGAGCGCCGCCTCCGTCACGGCGCGCGCCGTGACGGCGCCGCTCTGCACCTTGTCGGCCAGCTCTGCGATGGAGAGATCGAGGAGGTCGCTCATCATTCGTCCACGAAGGCGGGGACGGCGAAGCCGTCGGAAGACGAGCGCGGCGCCTGGCTCAGCGCCAAGTCGTGCGGCAGGCTGGGGACGGGCTCGTCCTTGCGGAACGGCGCCGCCACGACCGCGACCTGAGTGGTGGCGGGCACGTTCGTCGTGTCGAGCTCCGCGAGCTGGTTGACGTACTCAAGGATGCCGTCGAGGTCGCGTTGCATCTTGTCAATCTCGGCCTCTGACAGCTCGAGTCGGGCCAGCTTGGCGACGTGCAGCACGTTGTCGCGAGTGATTGCCATGGTGAAATCCGCGCGCAGCCTAGTGCACCGCATGGGGCCTGCGGTCAACCATCGCGGCGCGAGCGTCCGCCGAGGGGAGTGAGGAAAGGGCGTGTGGAGCTCGAGATCGCCCATTTCGGGAGGGACTCAGCTATGCTGGGCGGCTATGCAGCAGCCCCCTGGCGGTTACGGCCCTCCACGCGGCGGCTATCCGGGGCCGGGGTACGGCGCTCCGGGGCAGGCTCCCGCGCACAAACCCATCACGGGCTCGCCGGAGACGATGGCCATGCACGCCATGACCATCGATCCGAAGACCGGCCTGCCGAAGGGGGAGAAGCCGCCCGCTAGCCCCGCCGCGGTGCTGTCGCTGGTGTGCGGCATCCTGCTGTGCCTGGGGCCGCTCACCGGCCTGACGGCCATCATCGCCGGGGTCGTCGCGCGCGGCCAGGTCTCGCGTCGGCCCACGGTCGTGGGCGGGGGCGGCATGGCGGCAGCCGGGATCGGCCTGGGCGTTTTCAACCTGTTTCTCTCCGCCCTCGGCGTCATATACCTGATCGCCACAGACTGACAGGCGTTCAGCACGCAGAAAAAGGCCGTTTCGCGCGGCAGCAGCTCGCAACTCCGGCCGGCCAGTGACCGATGCGCGGGCCGTGCAGAAGTCCCGTCCCCACCCGAGCGCGCCTCTCGGCTCGACGCGTCACCTCGCCCTGGCTAGTCTGCCTCCGCGGTTGGGCCTTCGCCCGAGCCCGCACGCTCCACCCGTGACGGACTATCGCGAATTTCAAGATGGGGAGGCGGTCCCTGGCACGCGCTACCGGGTCGTTCGGCTGATCGGCTCGGGCGGCATGGGCCGCGTGTACGAGGTCGAGCACGTGGAGCTCGGCAAGCGCTTCGTGCTCAAGGCGCTGCAGCGCGAGCTCGCGCGCCGGCAAGACTTGGTGGCGCGTCTGCGCAATGAATGGCGCGCGCTCGCGCGGCTCGAGCACCCCAACATCGTGAGCGTGACGGACGCCGGTACATCCGACAACGGCGTCCCCTTCTACGTGATGGAGCGGCTCGAGGGAGAGACACTGTCGCAGCTGCTCCACCGGCAACGCCGCGTGCTGCCGCAGCAGGCGCTGGCCATCACGGCCGGCATCTTGGAGGGCCTGCACGCCGCGCACCAAATCGGCGTCGTGCACCGCGACGTGAAGCCGCCGAACATTTTCCTCACCGGCGCCGCGGTCAAGGTGCTGGATTTCGGGATCGCCAAGATCAAAGACGCGAAGGACGTGATCACCGCGCGCGGCATCGCGGTGGGCACGCCGCGCTACATGTCGCCCGAGCAGGCGCAGGGCGTCGCCGTGGACGCGCGCTCGGACATCTACGCGACCGGCTTGATGCTGTTCGAGATGGTGAGCGGCGTCGGCCCGTTCGACGACTGCGCGCCCGACAACAACACGCTGCTGCTCGCGCAGCTGGGCCGCCCAGCGCCGCTGCTCTCCAGTGTGTCCGTGGTGGCGCCGGAGCTCGACGCGCTGGTGGCGGCCATGCTGGCCAAAGATCCGCGCGAGCGGCCGCACGACGCGCGCGAGGTAGCTGACACACTGCGCGGCCTCATCCCGCGCTACGCCGCGCTCGTCGGTACGGAGACGCCCACGGTCAACCTGGCGGCCCGCACTCAAGCGGTCGCGGTGGAGCCGCCCACGCGCCTGGAAGGG
>JAEYOT010000487.1 GCA_023411445.1 Pseudomonadota bacterium | reverse complement strand
GTCCGGAGCCGACACCGCTATCAGCCGGCGCCGACGGCTTCGCCGTGCTGATCGCCGGCAGCGTGATGGAGCCAAAGAAATCTGGCACCACCTTGCCCAACCCGGGCTCGGCGCGCTCACCAGACGGCAAGTGGCTGGTAACGCCAACGCCGCTCGGCTTGGTGGTGAGCGGCGCGACGCAAGAGCTGTGGAAGGTGACGGAGGACGCGCGTCGCCTGCACGACTGCGTGGTCGCCAGCGACCGCGCAGCCGTCGCCTGCGTGGCCGACGGCAAGGCGCTGCTGTTCAGGCGCCCGTGACGGCGTGACTTAAGGGTCAGCGCGGGCCGGTCGACGGCGCCTTCGCGCGCTCGATGTAGCTGGCGGTGCGGGTGTCGATCTTGATCCACTCGCCTTCGGTCACGAACAGCGGCACGGCGACGGTCGCGCCGGTGCTGATCTTGGCCGGCTTGGTCACGTTGGTGGCGGTGTCGCCGCGCACGCCCGGCTCGGTCTCGGTGATCTGCGCCACGATGTGGGGCGGCAGCTGAATCGACACCGGGTTGCCGTTGTAGATCGTGATCACCACGTCGATGCCGTCCATCAAGAAGCCGGCGTCATCGCCGACGATGTCCTGATGCACGGTGACCTGATCGCCAGTCTTCGGGTGCATGAACACGTAGTTCTCACCCTCCTGGTAAATGTACTGCAGCGTGCGATCTTCGACGTCCGCGGCGTCGAAGCGCTCGCCCGAGCGGAGGTTACGCTCGATGGTGCTGCCCGTGAGCATGTTACGCATCTTGGTGCGCGTGAAGGCTTGCCCCTTGCCCGGCTTGACGAACTGAAAGTCGGTCACGACCCACGGCTGGCCGTCCATCATCAGCTTCAAACCTTTGCGGATATCACTCGTGTCCATGTTCGTCCTACGTCCTGGCTGTGCTGTCTCGGTGGGGAGGGCTCTCTGAGCACCGGCGGTCGGGGTAGCCACCCCAAACCGCTAGGAAACAGCGGGGCGCCCTCCTTTACATGACGATGCCGGGTCGCGCAAGCCGGCGGGCCCAAACGGGCCGCGTAGGTTCCCGCAAGCATTGAGTTCCCTGCCAGAACAGGCGCTACTATCGCGGCCCCCATGGATGAGTACGAGCTCGAGCAGGTCAAGCGCGAGATCGTCGAGAGCCGCGCTCTGACGATTAAGACCAACAACTTGGTCAACGCGCTGGCCGCGGACCTGAAGAGCATCGCCAAGCGCCAGCAGGGCTCCGAGCGGCGCGTGCTGGTCACCAGCGCCACCGGCTACGTGGTCACCATCGCCATCATCTTGGTGTTCGTGAAGCTGGCCTGGGACATCCGCATCGAGACCGTGCGCGGCGAGAACCGCGAGACGAAGGGCGAGCTGGAGCAGCTGCAGAAGGAGCAGAAGCTGGCCCTGGCGCGCGAGGAAGCGCGCAGCTCCGCCTCGCGCCAAGCCGCCGAGTTCTACCGCTTGGTCATCCAGAACAAGCGCCGCGAGATCATCGACGGCTACGCGGCGGTGAGCAAGCTGGAGCTGTCACCCACCGAGCGCGCCGTGTTCGAGGGCGCGGTGGAGCGCGCCAAGAACGAGCTATCCTTGATCGCGTACCAGACGGGAGTGGATCACATCCGTATGGCGCGCTGGCACGAAGCGCAACAAGCCCTGCGCGAGTCGCTGCAGTACAAGAGCGACGCCGCGCACAGCCCGCAAGCCAACTACCAACTGTCACGCGCGCTGATCGCGCTCGGCCTCCACCGAGAAGCCATCCCACTGCTCATGCAGCTGTCGGAGTCCTCCGCCGACAAGGAAGTAATGGACGAAGCCACGCTGACGCTCGCCCACGCGCAGCTGCAGATCCAAGCTTGGAACGACGCCAAGTCCACCCTGCGCACGTTCATTCGCCGCTTCCCCACCAGCCCGCACATCAACGAAGCCAGGGGAAAATTGGCTGAAGTATCGCTCTATCACTGAGCGCTCAGTCGCGCGTCGGGTCGCTCTCTACGAGCGCGAAGGTGCTAGCGTTCCAGAAGCCATCCTTCGCCAAGCGCGGGTTCGGCCCCAGCAGCACCGCCGTGTAGTTGCGCGCCGCCACGAGCTCCGACACGCCGGATGCTTGGAAGATGCGCGGCCACTTCTGCTCGAAGAGGACGCCGTTGTCGTCCACCGCCTCCAAGCCATGGCGACGCGTCGTCACGCCGAGGTCCAGCGGACCGTAGCGCACGTCCGCGGGTCGCGGCTCGATGTTGCCAAAGCTGACGTCGCTAGCGAAGGTGAGCAGCAGCGAGCCTTCCTCAGCCGCGCGCACGTCGATGGTGCCGTTCACGCTAGGTGAAGCCAGCACGGCTTGCAGCCCCACTTTCTCGAACGCGTACTTGCGCGACATCTTCACGACCAGCGGCTCGAGCGTCGGCGTAGAGGGCGTGTAGTCCGGACCGCACGCGGCGCGCTCCACCGAGTCCGTGAAGGCCGCCCCGCCGATGCAGCCCGTCAGCACCATCAAGATGCTGCGGCCGATCGCGACCGTGCCCGCCGGAATGGCCGCCAACGCACGGGCCCGCAACGCCGGCAGCGGTAGCGGATCGGGCTCAGGCTCAGACCCGGCGCCGCCGGCCCCAGCCGCGCCTTCGGGCTCAGCGGGCTCCTCGGGCGTGACGCTCGCCTCTTCATCGAGCGCCAGCGCCACGGCCGCCTCGCAGTCGAGCCCGTCCAGCAGTGAAAGGTCGCCGGCAATGACCCACGGAACGATCGCGTCAGCCTCGAACGACAGCTCCTCGAGCTCCGTGAGCACGGCGTGGTGCCCGTACTCGAGCTCCGCCGAGGGGCTGCCGACCAGCTCGCTGTCCTGCCCGTCGGGCGAGAGCCAGCCGAAGCACAGCGCGACGCTGGGCGCGTCGATCACGCCGTTCACGATCGTGAGCACGTCGTCCCCCGGCAGCTCCTGGTCCGGGTTGATCCGACCGCCTTGGCTCGGTACGTCGCCGGTGTTGCCGAAGCCGCCGCCCGCGACTGCTCCAGCTGCGCCACCGCCGCCACCGCTCCCCGCCTTTGGTTGCTTGGCGAGCGCGTCGTGGTTGGTGGTGCACGAAAGGGCGCCCATCGCGAGCGGCAGCGCCGCGACGATGGCCACTCTTGCCCATGCACCGAGGCGCTTCATGCCCGGAAACATAGCCCGTCAAGCGCCGCGCTGCACCGAGGGCAGCAGGTGGCCGAATTGCAGCGGTCCGTGCCCGCGGCCGAGACCCGGCGCAAGCTCGATGCCCTTGACCACGAAGCTCCGCGCGCGCGCCACCGCGCCTTCCAGCGTGAGCCCTTCCGCGACGCCAGCCGCGATGCCGGAGGCAAGCGTGCAGCCCGTGCCGTGCGTCGAGCGGGAGACGATGCGAGGACCTTCGAAGCGGTGGTGAGCACCGTCCGCCGTCCGCAGCACGTCCACCACCGTGTCCCCTTCCAGGTGCCCGCCCTTCATCAGCACCGCGCTCGGCCCTAGCGCCAGCAGCGCGTCCGCGGCGCGCTCCAGATCGCTTTCGCTGCGAATCTTCAGACCCGTCAAGATCTCCGCTTCCGGCACGTTCGGCGTCACGAGTGAAGCGAGCGGCAGCAGCCGGAGCACCAGCGCGTCGTGAGCATCCCGATCCAAGAGGCGTGCGCCGCCCTTCGCCACCATCACGGGGTCGACGATCAGCGGCACGCCGAACGCCACGCTCTCGCACACGCCAGCCACGGCCTCGACCACGCGCGCCGAGCCGAGCATGCCGGTCTTGATCGCGTCGGCGCCGATGTCGGTCAGCACGCATTTCATCTGCAGCGCCACGAAGCGCGCATCGATCGGCAGCACGTCTTCAACACCCAAGGTGTTCTGAGCCGTCAGCGCGGTCACGGCCGTCGTCGCGAAGGCCCCCAGCATCGTGATGGTCTTGATG
>JAEYOT010000373.1 GCA_023411445.1 Pseudomonadota bacterium | reverse complement strand
GCTTGATGGCGCTCTCGTTCGGCGGCGTCGGCCTAGTCGGCACCTTGCTGCTGAGCCTGCCGTTTGCGCACCGCGACATGGCCACGGTGTCGCTCGTTGACAACCTGTTCATGGCGATGAGCGCCGTCTGCGTCACCGGCCTGAGCAGCGTGAGCGTCGCCGAGACGTACAGCTTTCCCGGGCAAATCATCGTGCTGCTCTTGGTTCAGGCAGGCGGCCTCGGCATCATGGTGCTGTCGGCGGCGATCGCGCTCATGTCCGGCCAGCGCCTGCGCGTGAGCAGCAGCGTGATGCTGACGGAGGTGGTCGACGGCGCTTCGCTCTCGACGCTGCGCCGCACCGTTCTCGGCATCTGCAGCGTGACGCTCCTGGTCGAGGCGGTCGGCGCCGGCCTGCTGTACGCCAGCTGGCAGGGCGCGCCGGAGCCGCTCGCCGGTCACGACGTTCCGCCCGGCTTTCAGCTGTGGTGGGCCGCCCTGTTCCACTCCGTAGCAGCCTTCTGCAACGCCGGCATGTCGATCTACCGGCAGGGCGCGGTGGACTTCGCGACCCAGCCGCTCACGCTGGGCGTGCTCGCGCTCTTGGTCGTGTGCGGCGGCCTCGGCTTCCCGGTGCTGCAAGAGCTGCTACGCGCGCTGTGGCGCACGCTGCGGCGGCGACGTCGCGAGCCGTTCAGCCTGCACGCGCGCGTGGTGCTGCGCGTCAGCGCCCTGTTGCTGGCCGTCCAAACGATCTTCACGTTGCTTCTCGAGTGGCGAGCCTCACTTGCGCCGTTGGGCTATGTGGATCGCGTCTTCGCGGGCGCCTTCCAGGCGGCGGTCGTGCGCTCAGCGGGCTTCAATGCGGTGGACGTGGAAGCCATGCTGCCGGCGACGCTCCTGCTCACCTGCATGGCCATGTTCATCGGCGCCGGGCCGGGCTCGACCGGCGGCGGCATCAAGGTCACGACGTTGGCAGCCCTGTTCGCCGGCATGAAGGCCGAGCTCAGCGCCTCCACGCCGCGGCTCATGAACCGCACCTTGCCCGACACGGTGGTGCGCAAGGCGGTGGGGGTAGCGTTCCTCAGCCTGTGCATCGTGGTGGCCGCGTTCTTCCTGCTGCTACTGCTCGAGCCGCACCCGCCCCTTTTCCTGATGTTCGAGGCGGTCTCCGCCTTCAGCACCACCGGGCTCTCGACCGGCATCACGAGCGCTTTGACGACGCCGGGCAAGCTGCTGATCGCGGTGCTGATGTTCGCTGGCAGGATCGGGCCGCTCACGCTGGCGCTGGCGCTCTCGGACAAGGTAGCCTCACGCGCCGTCAAGCTTCCGGAAGAACGAGTACTCATCGGCTGAGGAGAAGGATGGGCCAAAAGAAAGTGCTGGTGATCGGGATGGGTCGCTTCGGCAGCGCGCTAGCCGAAGAGCTGTGGGACACCAACTGCGAGCTCATCATCGTGGACAAGCGGCCGGAGGCCATCGATCCGCACAAGCAGCGTATCAGCGCCGCCTTCGTGGCGGACGCGAGCGAGCCGGGCGTGCTGGAGAACATCGGCGCGCGTGAGGTGGACGTGGCGGTCGTCACCTCCGGCGAGGACTTCGAGGCCACCGTGCTGTGCGTCTCGCAGCTGGCGGAGCTGGGCGTGAAGACCATCTTCGCGCGGGCCGCGACCGACCGCCAAGCGAGCGTGCTGCGCGCCGTCGGGGCCACGCGAGCGATCGAGGTGGAGAACGAGATGGGGCGCCGCCTGGCGGTGCAAGTGCTCAACCCCGTGGCGGCGCACCTGATCGATTTCGCCACGCATTTTCGCGTCGTGCCGTGGTCGCCCAAGCCGCCGTACGTCGGCAAGTCGCTCGAGACGGCGCAGCTTCGCAAGCTGGAAATCAACGTGCTCGGCTACCTGCGCAGCGACCCGGCCAACCCGGGAGCCAAGCCGCGCATGCAGCTGCCCACGGCCGGCTACGTCATCAACGAGAGCGATACGTTGCTGCTCGTCAGCGAGGAAGAGTCGCTGGAGCGCTTTTTCGCCTCGCTCGAGGGCTGACCCTGCGCTCGCCGTGCCGCGCGCCCGTGAGCGGCTATGCTGCGCAGCACCGATGACGTCTGGAGCCTCGCCATAGCCACGTTTCGTTCGCTGCGCGGCTTCAACTATCGAATTTGGGCCATCGGCGCCTTCGTCTCCAACGTGGGCACCTGGATGCAGCGCACCGCCCAGGATTGGCTCGTGCTCACCGCGCTCTCGGGGCAGCGCGCCTCGGCCGTGGGCCTGGTGATGGCGCTGCAGTTCGGGCCGCAGCTGCTGCTCCACCCGCTCACGGGCTGGACCGCAGACCGCTTCGACCGCCGTAAGCTGCTGTGCGCCACCCAGGCCGCGATGGCGGCGCTGGCGCTGGGGCTTGGCCTGCTCACCCTGAGCGAGCAAGTCACGCTGCACCACGTCTACGCCTTTGCGCTGCTCCACGGCTGCGTCGCCGCGTTCGACGCGCCCGCCCGGCAGACGTTCGTCTCCGATTTGGTGCCGGAGGGGGAGCTGTCCAACGCGGTGGCGCTCAACTCGACGTCCTTCAACGCCGCGCGCTTGCTCGGTCCGGCCAGCGCGGGCCTCTTGATCGGCGCCGTGGGCACTGGCTGGGTGTTCGTGATCAACGGGCTGTCGTTTTTGGCCGTGCTCTCGTCCCTCGGCGCAATGCGGGTGGAGCTACTCCAACCGCGCCCCGCGGCAGCGCCCGCGCGCGGCTCGCTCAGCGAGGGCCTGAGCTACGTGTGGCACCACCGAGAGCTCCGGCTCATCTTCACGATGCTGTTCTTGATCTGCACGTTCGGGCTGAACTTTCCGATCTTCATCTCGACCATGTCCGCGCGCGTGTTCCAGCTCAACGCGGAGACGTACGGCGTGCTGGTATCGCTGATGGCCATCGGCTCCGTGGCGGGCGCGCTGCTGTCCGCGCGGCGGGCGCGACCGAAGCAAGCGCTGCTGCCACTGGCGGCCGCGGCCTTTGGTTTCGGGCTCCTGGCTGCGGCGGCCGCGCCCAGCGCGCTGTGGTTCGGCGGGCTGCTGATCGCGGTCGGCGCGGCGACGCAGACCTTCAGCACCACCGCCAACGCTTCAGTCCAACTGGCGACCGAGCCTGCTCGGCGCGGCCGCGTCATGGCGCTGTACTTGGCCGTCGCGCTCGGCTGCACGCTGCTCGGCGCGCCCGTCGCCGGTTGGGTCGCAGATCAAATGGGTCCGCGCTGGGCGCTCGTGCTGGGCGCCGTTGCGGCGTTCCTGGCCGCGGCCATCGGCGCGCTGGCGCTCCGCAGCCCGCGCCCCGCCGTGCCCTGAGC
>JAEYOT010000352.1 GCA_023411445.1 Pseudomonadota bacterium | reverse complement strand
CCTGCAAGAGATGCCGGACATCGTGTCGCGCCTGGCCAACGCGGTCGGCGATCGCGTCAAGCTGGAGTTGGCGGCGCGAGCGACGCCGAGCGCGCACCTGGCCGCGGAAGAGGAGCGCAGCGCCGAGCTGGTCGGGAAGAAGGACTGACTCAGCGCTTGGCGGCGCTGCTCACGGCGCGCTCCAGGCGCACCAGCATCTCCACCACGTGCTCGCTCTGGACGTTCAAAAACGGCCGGAAGCGCACGCTGTGCGTGCCGCACGGTAGTAGCAGCAGCCGCTCCGCAAACGCGGCCTTGAGCACGGTATTGCGCTGCTCGGGCGTGGGCAAATCCAGCGCGCACATCAGGCCCCGGCCGCGCACGTTGCGGATGAGCGTTGGGTAACGATCCACCAGGCTCGAGAGACCCTGCTGCAGCTCCAGCCCTCGCTCGGCCGCGTTCGCGAGCAGCGCGTCTTGCTCGATGGTTTGCAGGATGCGCGTCGCGCGCACCATGTCCACCAGCGAGCCGCCCCAGGTGCTGCTGATGCGGCTCGGAACCTTGAACACGTTGTCCACGTCGTCCACGCGCGTGGACACCAGGATGCCGCCGACCTGCATCTTCTTCGCGAAGCAGATGATGTCCGGCGCTACGTCCAGCTGCTGGTGCGCCCACCACGTGCCGGTCAAGCCGACTCCCGTCTGCACTTCGTCGAAGATCAAGAGCGCTTCGCGCTCGTCTGCCAGCTTGCGCAAGCTTTGCAAGAACTGCGGACGAAAGTGGTTGTCCCCGCCTTCCCCCTGGATGGGCTCGATCAGGATGGCCGCGATGTCGTGACCGTGGAGGTCGAAGGCGCGTTCAGCCTTGGCCAGCGTGAGCCGCTCCAGCTCCTGCACTTCATCGACCGCGGCCGCGTCCTGCGGGAAGCGCATGGCGGGGGAGGGCAGACGCGGCCAAGGGAACTTCGGAAAATGGAGCGTCTTGGCCGGATCCGTGTTGGTGACGCTGAGCGAGTAGCCGGAGCGGCCGTGGAATGCCTGCTCGAAGTGGAGCACTTGCTCGCCGGGCTGCGAGCGGGAAGCGGCCTGATTTTTCCGTGCCTTCCAGTCGAACGCGACCTTCATCGCGTTCTCCACCGCGAGCGACCCGCCCTCGACGAAGAAGTAGTGCGGGTGTGTGGCGGGCGCCGCGGTGCGAGCCAGCGTTTCCACGAACTCGGCCAGGTAGGTCGTGTAGAAGTCCGGATTCGCAACCTTCACGGTGGCCGCTCGGAGCAGGCGCTCCCGCGTCGGCTCCTCCGTCAAGCTGGGCGCCGCGAACCCCAGCGGGTTACTGGCGTAAAAGCTGGAAAAGTCCAGGTACTCCTGCCCGCCTTTGGCGTCGAACAGGAAGGGGCCGCGGCTCCGCTCCAGGTCCAGCACCAAGCTCTGGCCGGCTACGAGCAGGTGGCGGCCCAGCGTGGCGTGAACTTCCGCTGGAGCGACCGAGAACTCTCCCATAGTCCCACAAACCTAGCATCCGATGATGCGTTCGGCGAGGATGTGTGGAATGTTTGCCGGCCATGCAAGAGCTGAAGCCGGTGCTGGAAGGAGCCGCCAAATACCTGCGTGATCACCCGGAGGAGCTCTTGCGCGCGCTCCGCAATTTGCTCGCTTTGCGCTTCGGCGTGCCGCTCGACGCGCTGCGCTTCATCGCGGGCCGCGCCAAGGGAAAAAAGGCTCCGAAGGACGTGGTGCTGGAGGCCGTGCCGCCGGGCCTTCGCGCCTCTGCCACGGTGGATTTGATGGGCACGCCAGTGCGCGCCTCCGCTACGGTCTTCATCGAGCGAGTCAGCATTACGCCGGAGGAGCTTCGCTTCGAAATCCGCCTGGCGGACGTGTCGCTCAAGGTGGCGGAGGACGCGCCCGAGTCGCCGATTGCGGCGCTTCTGCGCTCCGGCGCGCTGGATTTGAGCAAGCCGGGCAACCTCGCCGCCTACATGCCGAAGCGCCCCGCGCTCTTGGTGGAAGCGAAAGACGATCGCGTCGTCATCGACCTGATGCGCCACCCGAAGATCGCCAAGAACCCGCGAGCCATCCGCACCATCGCGCTGCTCGCGCCGCTGCTCACGGTGGCCGGCATCGAGTCGGACTCGGAGCACCTGGACGTGACGCTGCGCGCTTTCCCGGACGGCCTGCGCGAGGCCGTGGGCGGCCTCCGCCGCATGCTCGGCTGAGCGCCGCTTCGTCGGTCGGCGCTCACGCCCTCGGTCACGCACCGCGCGACTGCCGCCCCGCCCCATTGAGCAGCGGGAGCAGGAGCGGCAGCGCAGCCGTGCGCGGCTCAGCTAGCCGCGGGGCGATCAGCGGGCGGCAGCGCACGCGGCGGCGTCCGTGGCTCCTGCTTGCCGTCCCACCACAGCTTGAGACGCTCCAGCGAGAAGGGGCGTGAATACACCCAGAGGATCATGAAGCTGAAGGCGATGAACAGGTACGCTTGCGCCACGAAGCGATCGTCCACCCAGTAGTAGCCGCGCGGCGGCCACAGCATGAACGAGCTGACTCCGGCCGTGACCAGCATGGGCGGACCGAGCGCCGGTCTCACGTGCACCATGGCGCAGGCCACGATGAACAGTGAGTAATAGTAGCAAGTCATGTTCGAGAGGGCGCACACCAGCGGCAGCGTGATTGGCAAGCACAGCCAAAGCAGCTTTGTCCGGCGCATGGCCCAGGTCATCCACGCGGCGATGCCGATCAGGATGGCGTAGTAAACCGGCTTGAGCTGCTTGAAGCGCTCAGCGCGGTTCGCCTTCCAGCCCTCGAACGGATCGTCGTGGTTGTCGTTGCGCAAAAAGCGCATCCGACCGTCCCAGTTGTGCACCATCACGGACTCCAGGCCCATGTGGTTCGTGAGCGCCGTGTTGCCCAGCGTCTTCAGCGTGTGGTTGTAGAAGTTGACGTACGGGCTGTACAGGTGCTGGTCGCCCGGCCCCTTGGTAGCCGCCATGCTGGCTGGCACCAAGATCGCGAGCGCTAGCACGGCGCCGCCGATCAAGCGCCAGTGCTTGCCATCCAGCAGGTTGAGCACGGGGCGGTTCAAGAAGGCGATCTTGTCCGCCCTGGCCTCGCGCTTGCCGCGCAAACGGAGCGCGATGTGGATCAAGATGGCGATGGCCCAGCCGCCGAAGAAAATCAGCGGGAAGATGCGCAAGAGGCCCGCCCACATCAGCGCAAAGCCAGCCAAGAAGTAGAACTTCCGCTTCGTGAGGCACAGCGAGGCGACGAGGAAAAACCACCAGTCCTGCCGGATGAAGGCGCCGCCCGTCCAGTAGAAGTCGGCCGCCTTGTTGCAGCCCCAAAACACCACGCCGATGGCCGCGGTGCGCCAACCGAAGGCCCAGACCAAGAGCGCCACGGCTCCCGCTTGCAGGGTGATATCGATACTGGCCAGCCACTTGAAGAACCCGTCGTCCGCTTCGCCCATGTTGGCGAAGAACTTGCCGGTCATGGTCCAGACCGGCGGCGGGTTGTAGCCGTGGTCCTTGATCATATTTTCCCAGTAGCTGCCGGCCGCCGACTTGTAGAACCAGTCCACGTCCTTCTTGAACGCGGCCCAGCGCTCCGGGCTGAAGTGGCTCGTGCAGTGCTTAGGATCTTTGACGACCTCGGTGTCGATGATCGGCTTGATCAGGTTGTCGCGGAGATCGCGGATGTCGCGCTTGCGCACGTTGGCGGCTCGGCCAAGCTCGATCTCGGCGATGGCCGTGCACTCATAGAGGCGCTTGTAGCCGACCTCGCTGAAGTACTTGGACCCGAGGTAGTAGTGATAAAACTCGTGGCGGTGGTAGTACTCGGAGTAGCGAGTATTCGGGTTGAAGTAGTCGAAGTACACGCCGAACCCGAGCACCGTGAACACGATCGCCAGGTTGCGCTTCAACCGCTTCGGGATGTACTCCCCGAGCTTCTGAGCGCGGGCCTCATACATGAGCAGGAACGCGCCGACCATCGTCAAGGTCACGCGCACCCCGTTCAAGAACCACTCCCAGTTCTCCTTGCTCAGCCACTTCTGTTGCCAGAACGGGTTCTTGCCGGAGATAAGCTCGAAGAACCACGGCCCCCATCCGTCGTTGTTCGCGAAGGTATCCGCCACCAGCGCCGCAAGCGTCATCGGGACGGGTAAGTAGCGCGGGCCTAGGAC
>JAEYOT010000340.1 GCA_023411445.1 Pseudomonadota bacterium | reverse complement strand
CACTAGGCCAAGCTGCCGAAACTTGGCCCAGGTCGCCGGGCCGGCTTATGGGGCAGGCAGGAGGTCCCATGAAGGCTCGCCCAGCAACCCTGGTCGTGATCGAATTCGGCGCCAGCTGGCCGCGCTGGCTGAACCCGAGCGGGGACCGCGGCGATCTCGCGGTGGTGGCCCAGCACTACGCTGGCCCGCCGACGGACCTCATCACGCAAGTTGCGATGCGGGTCACGCGGTTGCAAGGGCGCGGCTGGCGGCTCACGTCGATGGTGCTCGTCTCCAACGGCCGCGCGGACGCCCACACCGCCGCAGCGCGCTCCATCCTCGCGCGCGGCTTGCTGGCGCACTTGGCCGCCTCGGGCGGCGGTAGCTTCGTGCTGCACGTGGACAGCTACTTGGGACAACGCGCCGAGCACAGCCTCACGGCGCTCGGCGCAGCGCTGGAGCCGAGCGCGCTGGCCAGCCGCGTGACGCTGCGGGTCCACCATCAGCAAGCGTCGACGCCGGTCGCCCCGCACGCCCTGACGGCCTGAGCGTTCGGTGCTATCGAGCGCCGCGTGAGCGACGCGCCGAACGAATCGCGAGCCGCTGGCTCGGAGCTGGACGCCGAGACGCGCGCGTCGCTGGAGTGGTCTGCCCTGCTCGACGCCATCGCCGGTATGTGCACCAGCGCTCCGGGCAGCGCCCGTGCGCGCTCGCTACACCCCGCGAGCGAGCCCGAGCAAGCGCGCGAACGCAATCAGGTGCTGCGCGAGGCGCTCGATCTAGATCGCCTCGGGCTCTGGCCCACCGCGCGAGCGTTCCCGGACGTGAGCGACGCGCTCGCGCGAGCGAGCCGCGGCGGCGTGGCCAGCGCCGAGGAGCTGTGGCAGGTGCGCGAGCTCTTGGAGCTGGCCGGCAAGCTGCGCGTCTTCGCGCGCGGCCAGCGCGCTCAGCACCCGGCCGTGAGCGCCACCATCGACTCACCCGCCGAGCTAGCCGGCTTGGAGGAGGACTTGACCCACGCGCTGGAGCCCGACGGCACCGTCGCGGATCGCGCGTCACCCGAGCTGGCTCGCGCTCGCAAGCGCGCCCGTGAGCTGCGCGAGGAGCTGAAGCGCAAGCTCGGCCAGCTGATCGAGCGCCACGCCGACGTGGTGCAGGGGGACTACTACACCGAGCGCGAGGGGCGCTATGTCTTGCCCGTCCGCGCCGACGCGCACCTGCGCGTGCCCGGCATCGTGCTGGGCTCCAGCGGCTCGGGCGCCACCCTGTTCGTGGAGCCGGAGCAGCTGACCGGGCTCGGCAACCAGCTGCGCTTGCAGGAGGCCGAGGCGCTGCGCGAAGCCGCCAAGGTGCTGACCCAGCTGTCCGGCTACCTGGCGAGCGACGCCGAGGCGGTGCAGGGCGCGCAGCGCGCCTGTGAGCAGGCGGACGTGTTGTCGGCGCTGTGCCGGTTCGCCCGCCAGACGAGAGCCGTGGTGCTCGAGCTGCACGACGACGCGCGGCTCGAGCTGCGAGCGGCGCGTCACCCGCTGCTAGCGCTCGGCCCGCACCCCGTGGTGGCCAACGACATCGCGGTCGAACGAGGCCGCGCGCTGGTGATCTCCGGTCCCAACGCAGGCGGTAAGACGGTGGCGCTGAAGACGCTGGGTCTCGTCGCCTGGATGGCTCGAGCCGGCATTCCCTTGCCGTTGGCGGAGGAGTCGAGCGTCGGCTGGTTTCACACCGTGCTGGCGGACATCGGCGACGAGCAGAGCATCGCCAAGAGCCTTTCCACCTTCAGCGCGCACGTGCAGCGGCTCTGCCACCTGCTGGAGCACGCCGACGCCGGCAGCCTGCTGCTACTCGACGAGCTCGCCTCGGGCACGGATCCGGAAGAAGGCGCCGCGCTCGCCGCGGCCGTGTTGGAGGCGCTCACCGCGCGCGGCGCCGCCGTGGGCGTCACGACCCACTACGAGAAGCTCAAGGAGCTCGCCGCCCACGCCGAGCACCTGCACAACGCCTCGGTCAGCTACGACTTCCAGCGCATGGCGCCGACATTCCGGCTGACCATGGGCGTCCCCGGCGCCTCCAGCGCGCTCACCGTCGCCACTCGCCACGGCTTGCCAGCACAGGTCGTGGCGCGCGCGCAGCAGCTCCTGCCGGAGCAATCGCGCGGGCGCGAGCGCGCCGTGGAGCGCCTGGAGCGCGAGCGCCAGGCCTTGGAGGCGGAGCGCGCCCGGCTCGCGCGTGAAGCCGACGAGCTGCGTGAGCTGCGCGAGCAGGTGACGCGCGAGCACGACGCCGCGCGCGCCGAGCTCGAAGCCGAGCTGTCGCGCGACACGCTCGCGCTGCGCGCCAACGTATCCAAGATCCGCGCCGAGCTGCTGGCCGCGCGTGAGCGCCTGAAGCGCGAGGGGACCGATCCCAAAGCCCTGCGCAGCATCGAGCGCGACTTGAGCCGTGCCGCGCAGCACGTCTCGCTCGGTGGCTCGCTCTTGCCGGAGCGCGAGCGCGCACCGGCTCGCGCGGCGGAGACGCCGAGTATCAGCTACCAAAGCGGCGAGACCGTGAGGGTGAAGTCTTCGGGCCTACTCGCCACCGTGCTCGACGTGAGCGACGACAAGGTCAGGGTGCAGGTCGGCTCGATCAAGCTGGTGCTGCGGGCGGAGGATCTCGAGCCCGCCAGCGCCCCCAAGCGCGCGCGAGCCCAGGCCCCTCTGCCCAAGCGCAGCCTCGCCCTCAGCTCCCGACCGTCCGCGGTCCGGACCGGCAGCAACACGCTGGACTTGCGCGGCGAGCGGGTGGATGCGGCGCTCGACCGGGTCGACGCCTTCTTGGATCGCCTGCTCAGCGCCGGGGAGCCGGCCGGCTTCGTCCTGCATGGGCACGGCACTGGCGCCTTGAAGCTCGCGGTGCGCTCCCACCTGCAGGCGTCCAGCTACGTCGCCGACTCGGGCCCCGCGGACGCGGACTCGGGGGGCGATGCCTTCACCATCTTTTGGCTACGAAGCTGAGCGCTCGTGACGTTTTATCCCGCGAGAGCGTTCCAGCGTCCCTTTAAGCCGTCTACTCTTTGGCGAATCGCCCGCCGCCCCCCTTGCCAAGGCGCCCCGGGGCATTACCCTCCAAGCTCCGAAATGACGTCGCACGACCTGTTCCCAGTTATCACTCTCGTCATCGCGCTGGGTTTCCAGGCGTGGGTCACCTACCGGGTCTGGCGCACCCGTGTCTTCGAGCGCTCGCAGAAGCTGAATCAGGCCAAGCTGATTTGGCTGCTCCCGGTGCTGGGCGCCGTCATGGTCTTCTCCGTGCTGACGCAAGAAGAGCGGGCAGAGCGCGACGGTCCGCAGCTCCGGCTCTGAGCGCGCCTTCCGATCCGAAGTGCACGGATCTCGAGCAAAATCCCGTTTGCTTGAGCACCCGTTCACCCCCGTGCTAGCAGTCCCCCCGCGCCGTAAACGGCGTGTGTGCGGGGTAGGGAACCCCCGCCTTCATTCGAGGAGCTAGCATCTTGGATCGTCGCTCAGGACCCTCCGTCGCGTGCTTCGTGCTTTCACTGGTCGCCGCGGTCGCGGCCGCTCTCACGCCGAGAGCCGCGCACGCCGCGCCCCACAAGGGCGGTGAAGCCAACCTGGTCTTGCCGGACCTGAGCAGCGTCCAAGTGCTCGGGACGGACGGTCACACGCTGTTGATGGCCGGCCTGGTCGTCTCGGCGCTGGGCGTCCTGTTCGGCGTCGTGACGCTGAACCAGATCAAGAACCTGCCGACGCACCGCTCCATGGCGGAGGTGTCCCAGATCATCTGGGAGACGTGCAAGACGTACCTGTTCCAGCAGGGCAAGTTCATCCTGATGCTGGAGGTGCTGATCGGCGCCATCATCATCCTGTACTTCGGGGTGCTGCAGGAGATGGGCGCCGGGCGCGTGCTCATGATCCTGGCCTTCAGCTTGATCGGCATCGCCGGCAGCTACGGCGTGGCCTGGTTCGGCATCCGCATCAACACGTACGCCAACTCGCGCACCGCCTTCGCCAGCTTGGAAGGCAAGCCTTACCCGGTTTACGCCATCCCGCTCAAGGCCGGCATGAGCATCGGCATGCTGCTGATCAGCGTGGAGCTGGTGCTGATGCTCGCCATCCTGCTGTTCATCCCGGGAGAGTACGCCGGAGCGTGCTTCATCGGCTTCGCCATCGGCGAGTCGCTGGGGGCTTCGGCCTTGCGCATCGCCGGCGGCATCTTCACCAAGATCGCCGATATCGGCTCGGATTTGATGAAAATCGTCTTCAAGGTGAAGGAAGACGATGCGCGCAACCCCGGCGTGATCGCCGACTGCGTGGGCGACAACGCGGGTGATTCCGTCGGCCCCAGCGCCGACGGCTTCGAGACTTACGGCGTGACCGGCGTGGCGCTGATCTCGTTCATCGTGCTGGCGGTGAAGGATCCCGCCGTCCAGGTGCAGCTCTTGGTTTGGATCTTCGCGATGCGCATCGTGATGGTCGTGGTCAGCCTGGTCTCTTACTGGATCAACGAGGGCATTCAGAAGAGCGTGATCTCGAAGGCAGCGAAGGTGAACTTCGAGTCGCCGCTCACTTGGCTCGTGTGGATCACGTCGCTCGCCTCGCTCGTGCTCACCTTCGTGGTGTCCAACCTGCTGATCGGTGACCTGGGCGACGGCAGCCTGTGGTGGAAGCTGTCGGCCATCATCAGCTGCGGCACGCTGGCGGGCGCCATCATCCCAGAGCTGATCAAGGTGTTCACCTCGACCACCTCTGGCCACGTGGCAGAGGTCGTCACGTCCTCGCGCGAAGGCGGGCCTTCGCTCAACGTGCTCTCGGGCCTCACCGCCGGCAATTTCAGCAGCTTCTGGATGGGCGTCGTCGTCACCATCCTGATGGGCATCGCCTACTACTTCAGCGGTGAAGGGCTGGCGGCGCTGATGCTGGCACCGGCCGTGTTCGCCTTCGGCCTGGTGGCGTTCGGCTTCTTGGGCATGGGACCAGTCACGATCGCGGTGGATTCCTACGGCCCTGTGACGGACAACGCGCAGTCGGTGTTCGAGCTCTCCACCATCACGGAGCTGCCGGAGGCGGTCGCCGAGATCGAGAAGGCCAACGGCTTCAAGGTGGACTTCGAGAAGGCCAAGCACCTGCTGGAAGAGAACGACGGCGCCGGCAACACCTTCAAGGCTACGGCCAAGCCAGTGTTGATCGGCACCGCCGTGGTGGGCGCCACCACCATGATCTTCTCGATCGTCGTCTTGCTCACCGATGGCCTGCGAGCCAACCTCGAGATGCTGTCGATCCTGCACCCGCCGTTCTTGTTCGGGATGATCATGGGCGGCGCCGTGATCTTCTGGTTCACCGGCGCCTCCACGCAGGCGGTGGTGGCCGGCGCCTACCGCGCCGTGGAGTTCATCAAGCGCAACATGAAGCTGGAAGGCGCCACCAAGGCCTCGATCGAAGACAGCAAGCGCGTGGTGCAGATCTGCACGCAGTACGCACAGAAGGGCATGGTCAACATCTTCTTGACCATCTTCTTCGGCACCCTGGCGTTCGCCTGCTTGGATCCGTTCTTGTTCATCGGCTACCTGATCGGCTTGGCGTTGTTCGGCCTGTTTCAGGCGCTGTTCTTGGCCAACGCTGGCGGAGCCTGGGACAACGCCAAGAAGGTGGTCGAGGTCGAGCTGAAGGAGAAGGGCTCGGAGCTCCACGCCGCTTCGGTCGTGGGCGACACCGTGGGCGATCCGTTCAAGGATACGTCGTCGGTGGCCATGAACCCCATCATCAAGTTTGCCACCTTGTTCGGTCTGCTCGCGGTCGAGCTCGCGGTCAGCCTCAAGGCCTCTGGCAACGATGGGCTGCTCGTCGGCCTCTCGGTAGTGTTCGGCCTGCTCATGCTGTTCTTCGTGTGGCGCTCGTTCTACGGCATGCGCATCACCGGCGTCGAAGGGCAGCCGCAAGCGTCCGCTGCGCCTTCCGCCGCGCAGTGATGAGCCGAGCGGCGGGGTTTCGGCCCCGCCGCTACTTCTTGGCCGCCTTCTTGGCGGCCTTTTTCTTTGGCAGAGCCGCGGTCTCTGGCTCTGGCTTCGCCGCCGGCTTCTTGCGCGCTTTGCGCTCGAGCGGCGGCGGCAGCGGAGCCGTCGGCAAGGTCGGCGTCTCACCACGGGAGAGCGCGACGAGCCCTTGCGCGTAAAGTGGGCCGAACACCTCGTGCTTGAGGTAAACGTACGCGCGCTGCCACGGCTGCGCCGCCACGCGCTCGTACCAGCTCTGCAAGCCGGAGAGCTCGTAGCTCGGCGCGCGCAAGCGCAAGTAGCCGAATGGCGCCGTGGCGATCAGCGGCAACGCTTCGCCCTCGTCGGGATCGCCTGCTACCAGCGCCGCTTGCTTGTCGGCGAGGAGCGTCGTCACTTCGTCATCGAACCACGAGGGGTGGCGAAACTCGAACGCGGCTTGCGTGCCGGACGGCAGCAGCGCCAGGAAGTCGCGCAGCACTCCGGTGTCCTTCTTGGCGAACGGCGGCAGCTGGAACAGGATGGGCCCAAGTCGCGAGCCGAGCAGACCCGCCACGCGCATGAACTGCGCCGTAGCCTCCGTAGCGCCCTTCAGGCGCGCGATGTGGGTGATGCTGCGCGGCGCCTTCAACGCGAACCAAAACTGACCGGCCACCTTCGCGTTCCAGCCTTCCAAGAGGCTCGGCTGCGGCATGCGGTAGAAGGTGTTGTTGATTTCGACGGTAGGCAGGCGCTCCGCGTAGCTTTGCAGCATGTCCTCAGCGGGCAGGCGCTCCGGATAAAACGTGCCTCGCCATTCCGGGTAGGAAAAGCCGCTCGTGCCGACCAAGAGCTCCATGGCCCGGGACAGTAACCAGTCGCGTCCAAAGCCGGCAAACTTGGCCCCGCGACCGACCGACCAGACAACCGAGAGCTAGGCCTGCCTAGGTCTGCCCTAGATCTGCGAGGACAGCCACGCTGTAGCGAAACGCCCAATTGCGTCAGTGATCTACGGACTTGGAAGCCGTGCTAGAGATTTTGGGTTAGAGGTGCGGGCTCGCCATTTCGAGCTCGGAGTTCAGTGACCACCAGCGTTGCCCCCGGTGAGGTCGTTCAGTCCAAGTATCGCGTCGACGCTCCTGTCGATGGCGCGCCGGACACGTACGCCGCCAGTACCGTCGACGGCAGCTCGTCCGTCATCCTGTTCAAGCTGACGCCCAGCGCGGCGGCCGCGGTCGAGCGAGCCAAGAGCGTCCAGCACATGCACCTGGCTCGACTGATCGAAGTGCTGGACGTGGACGGCCAGCACTATGGCGTCGCGGAGCGCCTCCCCGGCCTCACCCTCGCGGAGCGCCTGGAGGACATCGGCAAGAAGGAGCCGGTGGACGCGGTCCGCTACGCGCTACGCATCGCGGACGCGCTGTCTTGCTTGCATGAAGCTGGCGCGTGCCACGGCTTCGTGCACCCTCGCGGGATTTTGATTCAGGTGGAGGGCCACGCGCCGCCCGTGCTCGGCTACTACCCGAGCAGCGACGGCAGCTTCCGTTCACCGGAGCGCGGACCAGACGATCCGCCGACGGAAGCGGACGACTCTTGGGCTGCCGCTGCTCTGCTGCACGACATGCTCCTGGGTCAACCGCCCCCCCGCGACGGCTACGGCTCCGAGCAAGAGCTACTCGACGCGGGCGTGACCGACACCTCCCTCTCCGCCGCGCTCGCGCACGCCCTGCATAAGAATCCGGACGCGCGCAGCCGCGACGTGAGGCCGCTCAAGCGTGAGCTGGCGCGCTGGTTCGTGGAGCACGCCGGTGAAGAGCCGCCCGCGCCCGGTCCGCACTCCACCTCCCCGCCCCCGCTGCCTCCCAGCCAGCGTCCGCCGGTCAGCGCCTCGACGACCCCGCCGCGCAGCCGGGCGCCGGAGCCACCTCGCGGAGCTTTCCGCCGCATCTTGCCGCTCGCGGTCGGCGGCATCGTGGTTGGTTTGCTCGGCGGCTGGACCTTCAATCACCTGCGCTCCAAACCCAAGGTGGTCGTCGTCGAGAAGACGGCTGCACCGGAGCCTCCCGCCAGCGACAAGCCGATTGACTTGGGCGAGGTGCCGGTCACGGGCGACAGCGAAAAGGTCGTCGGCACGGTCGACAAGCTCAGCTCGTGCGTCATGGGCTACTTCCCCAAGGACAGCTTCGGCTCCGCGCCGGACTTCTCCGGCGTGTGCGATCAGACTGACCCGCGCAGCGGCGCGGACAAGCTGCGCGTCGCCATCGTGGCCAGCGCCCCCAAGACGGGCGGCCCCAGCGAGGCGCAAAAAATCTTCTCGCGCATCGGTTGGTACGACATGGCAGCCTTTGCCGTCGCGCGCGCTGGCTGCTGTCCCGACGCCAAACCGCTGGAGCTGCCGGCGCCCAGCAGCGGCTGCGACGACATGGCGGAGACACTGCGCGCCCTCGGTCAGGAGGTGATCAGCAATCATCCCGCCGAGGAGCCGCTGAAAAAGTACACGGCGGCCATCCATTGCGAGCTCAGCGCCGGGCGCGGGGCAGCCTTCCGTCGGGCGCAGCGTCCGGCGACCGGCGAGGACAGCGCGTTCCTCGAGCTGGTCAAAGCTATTCAGACTCCGTAGCGCTATGCTCTCGCCGTGGGCGAGGTCCTGCTCTTCACGCTCAACTTGGCGCTCGGCATCGCGGTGCCGGTGATGATCGTGCGCTGGGACGTCGCCCGCCTGAGCGGCGAGCGGCTGGGGCGCGCCTGGCCGGACTCGAGCTTGTGGGCCGCCACCGTAGCGTTTGGCCCCCTGTGCCTCCCGGTGCACTTCATTCGCACGCGCCGCAGCTGGCTGGGCGTGGGGCTGGCGCTGGCGTGGCTGGTGGGCGCCATCTTGCTCATCGCCCTTCCGGTGGAGCTGTTGGCGCTGCTATTTGGCGTGTCCGAGCGGGGGCGGTGAGCGCGGCCGGAATAACCCCGGCTAGCTCATTGTCTCGGCCCCGAAATGCGCGTAACTACGCGCCGGACAAGCCATGGACGTTCGCGCACTCAATGAGGTAGTCGCCAAGGAAAGCGCCTTCATCGACGACCTGACCGCCGAGATCGGCAAGGTCATCGTCGGGCAGAGCTACATGATCGAACGCGTGATGGTCGGCCTTCTGGCCGGCGGCCACGTGTTGCTGGAGGGCGTGCCCGGGCTGGCCAAGACGCTGACGGTTCGCACGCTGTGCGACGTGATCGCCGCCAAGTTCTCCCGCATCCAGTTCACGCCGGACCTGCTCCCGGCGGATCTGATCGGCACCGTGATCTACGATCAGAAGACCGGCGAGTTCAGCAGCAAGCTGGGCCCCGTCTTCGCCAACTTGGTGCTGGCCGACGAGATCAACCGCGCGCCAGCCAAGGTGCAGAGCGCGCTGCTCGAGGCGATGCAGGAACACCAAGTCACCATCGGTGACCGCACGTACCCGCTGCCGGATCCGTTCGTGGTCATGGCCACGCAGAACCCCATCGAGCAAGAGGGCACGTATCCGCTGCCGGAGGCGCAGGTGGATCGCTTCATGCTCATGATCAAGGTCAGCTACCCGACGCGCGAAGAAGAGCGCGCGGTCATGGATCGCATGACCGGCGTCTTGCCCAGCAAGGCGACGGCGCGCTGCACGCCGGAGCAACTGCTCAATGCGCGCAAGGTCGTGCGCGACGTGTACGTGGACGACCGCGTGAAGGACTACATCGTGGACGTGGTCTTCGCCACGCGCGAGCCGCAGAAGAAGGGCATGAAGGAGCTCGCGCCCCTGATCGAGTACGGAGCGAGCCCTCGCGCCAGCATCGCGCTCAACTTGGCAGCGCGCGCCCACGCGTTCTTGCGTCACCGCGGCTATGTCACGCCCGAGGACGTGAAGGCGATCGGGCCGGACGTGCTGCGACACCGCGTGGTGCTGTCGTACGAGGCCGAAGCCGAGGAGGTGACGGCCGAGGACATCGTGCGCCGCGTGTTCGAGGTGGTCGAGGTCCCGTAAACGACCGACGCTCGAGGAGAGACACTTGGTCGGAAAAGAGCTGCTCAAAGCGCTGCGGCGTATCCAAATCACGACCGATCGGCTCGCGACGCAGCAGCTGTCCGGCAACTACGCCTCCGTGTTCAAGGGGCAAGGGCTGAGCTTCCGCGAGGTGCGCGAGTACCAGCCGGGCGACGACGTGCGCGCCATCGATTGGAACGTGAGCGCGCGCATGGACCAGGCCTTCGTCAAGGTCTTCGTGGAAGAGCGCGAGATGACCGTGATGCTGCTGGTCGATCTCTCGGCCAGTCAGCGCTTCGGTACGCGCGGAGGCAGCAAGGTCAAGCTGGCCACGGAGGTGGCCGCATTGTGCGCGTTCAGCGCCATCAAGCACAACGACCGCGTCGGCCTGATCATGAGCACCGATCAAGTCGAAAAGATCGTGCCGCCCAAGAAGGGGCAGAAGCACGTGATGCGCGTGGTGCGCGAGATCATGGGCGCAAACCCCGAGCGCAGCGGCACGGATCTGGTCGCGGCGCTGGAGACTTTGATGCACGTGGCGCGGCGGCGCAGCGTCGCCTTTCTGATCAGCGATTTTTACGCGCCTGACTACGGCCGCGCGCTGTCGCTGGCGGCCGCGCGACACGATCTGATCCCGGTCATGTTGGTCGACCCGCGTGATTTGGAGCTGCCCGACGTAGGCCTGGCGAGCTTCGAAGATTTCGAGACCGGCGAGAGCGTGATCGTGGACACCAAGAGCGCCGACGTGCGCGCGCACTACGCCAAGCAGATGCGCAAGCTGCAGGCGGAGCAGATCCAGCTCTTCACCAAGTTGGGGCTGGATCACTGCGTGGTGCGCACCGACAAGCCCTACATCAAGCCGCTGCGTGACCTGTTTGCGCGGCGGGCGCGCAGGATTCGCAGGTGATGCGGCGAGCTCTTCGACACCTTCTGCTCGCGAGCCTGCTCGGCGCCGCCTCGGCTCAGGCGCAAGCGCCTTCGGCCCCTACGGCGACGTCGGCATCTCCTGCCACGCCCGCGCCCTCGGCGTCGCCTGCCCCCGTAGCGTTGCCCGACGAGGCCGCCTGCGTGGAGAAGCTACCGGGCGGCAAGGCACGCCCGACGTTCAGCGAGTCCTTCCCCAAGCAGGGCTTGAGCGGCCATGCGCTGCCGCTCCAGGTCACGCTGGCTCACGGCGCCGCGGAGACGGTGCTGCCCACTGGCTTTCGCTTTCAGCCGGATACGCCGCAGGCCAAGGCGCTGAAGCAAGCGGGCTTTCTGTTGCCAGATCCGGAGGGCGGCGCCGGTCCCCAGATCGAGCGCTCGACCGAGGGCACCAGCACGAAGAGCACCGTCACGATCTCCTTCGTGGCGCTACCGGAGAAGCCGGGCCGCAATCAGCTCACCTTGCCGCCCTTGCCGATCACGGTGGCGCGCGCGAGCGGTGACTTGGTCACGCTGTGCACGCAGCCCCACACCATCGTGATCGAGGACCCTACCTCGAGCACGCCGAACCCCAAGCCCAAGCCCAACCCGCCGCCGCGCCCGCAGCGCGAAGAGTGGACCTTCCTCAAGCAAGCGGTCGGCATCGCCGCCGTGGCGCTGGTGGTCGGCGCGCTGGCGGCGTGGCTCCTTTCGCGTTGGCTGAAGCGACCCCGTCCGCAGCCGCCACCTCCACCGCCACGCCCGCCGTGGGAGGTGGCGCTGGAGTCCTTGCACGACCTGCGGCACGCCGGGCTCACGCGTGAGGGGCGCTACGCGGAGCATTTCGATCGCGTCTCGGACGTGGTGCGGCGCTACCTCGGCGATCGCTACGGCTTCGATGGCTTGGAGAGCACCACGCGCGAGATGTTGAGCGAGCTCCGCGCCACGACGCCGCGCATCCCAGTGCTCGACGATATCGAGCGCTTCTTGCGGCAAGCGGATCTGGTCAAGTTCGCGCGCCTGACGCCTAGCGAGGCGGAGTGTGTCACGGCGCTGGCCGAAGCGACCGTGATCGTCGAGCGCACTATCCCGCCGTCCATGCCGGCAGGCGCTCCAGCGCCCGCAGAGCCCGCACCGGAGCAGGACAATGGCTGATCTGCGCGGCCCCGCGAGCCAATCGCTGCCTCCAAGCGCGCCAGGGCCCAGCGTGCCCCCACCCGCCCCCGCAGCGAGCAAGCCGCGCGCGTCGTCCAAGCCACTGCAGCTGCGCCGTGTCCTGCGGGGCGTGCTGCTGCTCGTGTTCACGCTGCTGGCGGTGGCGCTCGCCGTCGCCTACCCGGCGCTCGCGCGCGGCAGCGAGCTGCTCTACGCGGACTTCCAGAACCGCTGGCTCCTGCTGCTCCTGCTGCTCGTGCCGGTCCTCTTCTACAGGAGCACGCTGGGTGAAGATCGCCGCTTGCCGCGCGCCCGCCTGGGCACGCTAGCGCCGCTGCGCGTGGGTCCCTCTGGCATGCGCGTCTGGCTGCGCGATCTGCCGGGCGTGCTGCGCTCCGTGGCGCTCGTGTGCGGCATCTTGGCGCTAGCCCGCCCCGTCAACACGCTGCGCCCAGACGTGCGCGATGAAGAGGGCATCGACATCGTGCTGGTCCTGGATTTGTCCGGCTCGATGCAGGCGGCGATGGACAACCTGCCGCCAGATCTGGAGAGCTTCGTCCCCACGCGCCCGCCCGGCATCCGGCCCACGCGGCTCGACGCCGCGCGCGCCGTGATTCGCGATTTCATCTCGCAGCGCAAGACGGACCGCATCGGCGTGGTGGTGTTCGGCGCGGACGCTTACGTGCTGTCGCCCCCCACGCTGGACTACCACCTGCTCGACGGCCTGGTCGCGCGCATGGAGCTCGACCTGATCGATGGCAACGGCACCGCTATTGGCGACGCGCTCGGCGTCGCGGCTGCGCGCCTGCGTCGCAGCACGTCGCGCAGCAAGGCGGTGGTGCTGCTGACGGACGGAGACAACAAGGGCGGCAAGCTGGCGCCGGACTATGCCGCGCACCTGATCAACACGGTCGGCGCCCGGCTCTACACGGTGCAAATCGGCCAAGGCAACGAAGCCCAGGTGCTCGACCGCCGGCCGGATCTGTTCGGGCAGCCGCGCTACGTCAGCATGCCGTTCCCGGTGAACCCCGAGCTGCTGAAGAGCTTGGCGGAAAAGACGGGAGGCAGCATGTACGTCGCCACGGACGCGACCGCGCTCCGAGCCGGCTTCCACGACGTGCTCAACAAGCTGGAGAAGACGAAGTTCGAGTCCAGCGTAGCTACCTACGAAGAGCTGTTCCGCTTCCTGCTCCTGCCGGCGGTGGTGCTGCTCGCGCTCGACGCGCTCTTGCGCGCTCTGCTCTTGCGGAGGTTCCCGTGAGGTTCGCCGCGCCGCTCTGGTTGTTCGGCACTGCCGTGGCCCTGCTCGTCGCGGCGCTGCTCGTGGCAGGCTCGCTGCTGCGGCAGCGCCAGCTCAAGAAGTTCGGTGAAGAGCGGCTGGTGCTCGGTTTGCTCACGGCCCAGGCCGGCGGTCGGCGCGCGCTCAAGGGCGTGTTGTGCGTGCTGGCGGTGGCGCTCGCCTTCGTCGCGGGCGCTCAGCCGCAGTACGGTCGCGGCACCAAGCTCATCCCAGCGACGAACCTCGACCTGATCATCGTGCTGGACTACTCGAAGAGCATGTACGCGCGGGACATCGCGCCTTCGCGTACGCTGCGCGCCAAGAGCGAAGTCGCACGGCTCATCGCTGCGCTGCCGGGCGCGCGCTTCGGCGCCGTGGCGTTCGCGGGCCAGCCGATCGCGTTTCCGCTCACGAGCGACGGCGCGGCCATCTCGCAGTTTTTCCAGCAAATGACGCCCAACGACATGCCTGTGGGCGGCACCGCCATCGCACGGGCGCTGGAGGCCGGACGCGAGCTACTGGCCCGCGATCCGCTCTCGAAGAACCACAAGCGCGTCATGCTGCTGGTGACGGACGGCGAGGATCTCGAGGGCGATCCGGTGAGCGTGGCAACCTCCGCAGCGCAGGACCAGATCAGCGTCTTCGTCGTGCAGATCGGCGGGCGCACGCCGGAGCCGATCCCGCTCGTCAGCGAGACGGGCGAGGTGAAGGGCATCCGTACGGACGATGAGGGCAAGCCACTCACTACCTCGCTCTCGGCCGAAGGTGAGGCTCAGCTCGCCAGCATCGCCAGCTCCACCGGCGGCGTGGTGGTGCGCAGCGAGCAGGGGCAAACGGGCCTAGCGGAGGTCGAGCGCCGGCTGAAGCAGCTCATGACCGAGGAGCTGTCCGAGCGCGTGGAGACGATCTACGCGGACGTCTACGTGTACCCGCTCGGTCTCGCCCTGCTGCTCGTGTTGATCGAAGCGTTCATCCCCGAAGCGCCAGCGCGCAAGCCCGTGACCATTCCCCCGCCCAAGAAGCGCCGGCCCAAGCGCCGCGGCTCGCGCGTCATGAGCGCGACGCTGCTGCTCGCTTGCGCGTATGCCTGGCTTTTGGTCGGCTGCGCCAAGGAGCGCAACCAGCTGTGGATGCGCAACGCGCCAGCGGTAGACGAGGCCATCGCGGCCTACGAGGCGGGCGACGCCGGCGCCGCCGTGTCGCTCTTGCAACAGTACCTCGCCACCGGCAAATGCGAGCAGGGCAACATCGGCGCGCCCGAGAGCGTGCGCACTAAGCCCAACGCCAGCTTCGACCTGGGGCTTGGCCTGTTCAAGCTCGGCGAGCAGTATGGCGCCCGCTTCGGTGAGGAAGGGCCCACGGGCGACGCGAGCAAGACGCCCGAAGCGGAAGCGGCCAAGGAGAAGCGCAACTCCGAGGTGGAGTGCGCGCTGCGCCTCGTGCGCATCATCGCCGCCGATCAGAGCGTGCCAGTGGACCTGCGCGCTCGGGCCTTCTACCTGGCCGGCAACCTGGAGTTCTTGCGCGGGGACTATGCCTCGGCGGTCAAGAGCTACGACGCCTCGCTCAGCTTGATCCCGGGTCTCCCGGCGGACAGCGGCGCCGACGGCATCGGGCGGGATGCCGCGTACAACCGCGCGATCGCCCTCGCGCGCGTCGAGGACGAGAAGAAAGACGCCGGGCCGGACTCGCCCCCCGACGCCGGCGAGCCTGACGGCGGGGAGGAGCCGGACGCGGGCCAGCAGCAACCCGACGCCGGCGATCAGAACGAGCAGGAGCAACCCGACGGGGGCAAGCCGGACGAGCAGAAGGATCAGAAGGACGACGAGCCCGACGGCGGCAAGCAGGACGAGCCGCAGGCGCCCGATGGCGGCGCGCCCGACGCCGGTCAGGAGCCCGAGCCCCAAAGCCAACCGCAGGCGCAGCCCCAGAACCAAGACGATCGCATCTTGGACATGCTGGAGCGCGCTCCCAGCGTGCAGCAACAGGACGCCAAGAATCGTGCGCTGACGGGACGGGCTCGCACGGAGGACAAGTAATGCGCGTGCCGGCGACGGCGACGGCCGGCGCGCTCTGCTTCCTGCTGGCGAGCAGCGCCGAAGCCGCGGTGCGCCTGAGCACCGAGGTGAGGCCGCGCAAGGTCGAGGTGGGTGACCGCTTCATGGTGCAGCTCCGCGCCACGAGCGATAGCGACGAGCAGCCGCGCGATCCGCAGCTCAAGCTGCCGCCAGGCGTGACCGCGTCGGGACCGAACGTGGGCACGCAATCGCAGATGCGCATCGTGAACGGGCGCATGATGCAATCGGTCGGCATCACCGCGACCTGGGTCTTGACCGCGAGCCGCGCCGGAACGTTCAGGATCGGCCCTGCCAGCGTGGCCACGAGCGACGGGCGCAGCACGGACCGCGCCGTCACCGTGGAGGTCGTGCCGAAAGGCTCACTGCCGCAGCAAACACCGCCGCTCGGCGGTCAGCCGCTCGATCCATGGGGCATGCTACGCGGCTTCCCACGCTCGCCCTTCCCCGGCTTCCCCGGTTTTCCGGATTTCGAGGAGCCCGAGCCGGAGCCGCAGCTGCCGCAGCTCCCCGAGGAGTATCGCATCGAGCGCGCGCTCGATCCGATCGCCTTCCTGCGCGTTCGCGCCGTGCCGCGCAAGGTGGTGGTCGGCGAGCAGGTGACGCTCTCCGTGTACGCGTACGCTGGCCGCGGCACCTTCGAGCCAGGCCCGGGCGGCGAGCCCAGCCGCGACGATTTTTTGGCGTACAACTTGATGGACGCCGCGCATCAGCTGCAAGGCTACCAATTCGAGCTCAACGGCCAGCGCTGGATCACCGTCAAGATCGCGGAGTTTGCTCTGTTTCCGTTGAAAGCGGGCAAGCTCAAGGCCGGCGAGATGAGCTTTGGCTTCCGCGGCCGCGGCTACTCGCGTGATCCGCAGGGGCTTCAGCGAAAGTCCCAGCCGATCGAGATCAACGTGGTGGAGCCTCCACTCGACGGTCGACCGCCCGGCTATCGGGTAGGCGACGTGGGACACTACAGCTTGAACGCACGCGTGGAGCCGCGTGAGGTAGCAGCGGGCGGCAGCGTCTCGGTCGTGGCCAAGCTGGAGGGCAGCGGCAACCTCCCCTATTCGCTGCTGGTGCCGGAGCAACGAGGCGTGCGCTTCTTGGAGCCGCAGCTGATCGATCAAGTGGCTCCGCGTCAGGGTGTGGTGCAGGGCTTCCGCACGTTCACGTATGTGGTGGAGCTGAGCCAGCCGGGCGAGGTGGATCTCGGCGAGCTCACGCTGCCCTTCTACGACGTGAAGGCGCGCACGTACGGCGTCGCGCGCGCCGCGCTGGGGACCGTGAAGGTCACGGGCAGCGCCAAACCAGACGCTACGGCCGGCGACCCTGCGACGCCGGAGCGCCGCCTGCGCGAGCTGGTGACACCGCCGCCAAAGCTCGAGCCGTGGCAGGCGCCGAGCAATCGCTACCTGGCGAGCCGACCGCTGTACTGGCTGAGCCTGCTCGGCGTGCCGCTCCTCACGCTGCTGGGCTTCGCGCTGGTAGACGCGGGTCGGCTGGTCCAGCGTCGCCTGCGCGAACGGCGCGGATCGCTCGCCGCCGCGCTGGACGTCGCGCTCGCGCAGTTGGCTCGCGCCGCGAGCGGTACCGACGCCTCCGCCACCGCCTCCGCCGCCGAGCGTGCGCTCTTCACCAGTATCGAGCAAGGCACCGGGCTGAAGGCGCGCGGCATTTTGAAAGCGGAGCTGCCGGCGGCGCTGCAGGCACGCGGCGTGGAGCCAGACCTGGCAGCGCGCGCCGGTGCGCTGCTGGACCGCTGCGACGAGCTGCGCTTCGCTGGCGAGGCCGCGGATCTTCCCAAGCTCGCTGCGGAAGCTCGTGAGCTGTGTCGCAAGCTGGCAGCGCTCGAGCTCCGCAAGCCCGAGGAGAGCAAGCGATGAGCCCGCGCCTGTCGCTAGTCTGCTGCTTCCTTGCGCTCCTGTGCGTGGCCCTGCCGGCTCGCGCGGAGGCGCCGAGCGCAACCTACGAGCTGGCGCTCGCCTCGCTCGCCAAGGGCGCGCCCAACGAAGCCATCGATCGCCTGGAGCTACTCGCCGATCAAGGCTTCCAGCACCCGGACGCCAGCCTGGCGCGAGCGTCAGCGTACCTGGCACGCGCGGAAGGCGGCAGCGCCAAGCCGGGCGACCTCGGCCGCGCGGCGGCCGCGCTCAGCGAGGCCTTGCTGCTTCGCCCAGACGACCCTCGAGCGCAGCAGGCGCTGGACGCCGTGCAGAGCGAGATCGCCCGCCGCCGAACCAGGCAGGGCGACAACGTGCTGGTACGCCCGCGGCTTGGCCGCGCCATCGCGGCCCTGCTGCCCGAGCAGGTCTGGGC
>JAEYOT010000336.1 GCA_023411445.1 Pseudomonadota bacterium | reverse complement strand
CCCTCGAGCAGGTAGTAGACCATGCCGATGCCAGGGCAAAACACGGTGGTGGCCGTCTTGGTGTAAGCCGGCGTCTCCGCCACCTCCACCGTCTCCAGGCAGTTGTGGAACTCGCCGGCGGGCACCGTGATGCTGCGGCTAAGCGCCGTGACGCTCACGATGCCGAACTCACCCTGCCACGCCGCGTCCGCCGTGAGCGGCGAGCGCAGCACGTAGCCGCCGCCGGCTGCTTGGATACCGTCCGCGTTGATGTAGCGGCGGAAGACGTTACCCGCGACCTTCAGCTCGGCCATCGTGGAGCGCGGACGAGCCACCTCGATCACGTAGATGCCCGTCGTGCCGTCGTCCGCCGTGGTGGCGTAGCTGAAGACGGTGTCGTTCTCGAGCGGGAGCAGCCGCTCCACGTCAGTCACGGGGCCGCCGATGGAACCCTCAGGTGCCTTGGCCGGCTTCTCCGAGCCGCAGCCAACGAGCGCAGCCCCCAGCAGAAGCGACAGACCGATACCGCGAATGCTCATAGGAAAAAGCACCTCTCCAACGACGCCGTGGCGGCCTCAGTGACCGTAGGCGAACCAAGTCAAGAATAGGAGCAGGGCGGCCGTGAGCGCGAGCAGGTATTTCGCCAGCGGATCGGGACCAATCCTCCGGCGAAGCTCGAGCGCGGCGGCGCGCACGGCAGGGCTTTGCGTGCGCTCGGCGAGCCCCTCCGCCTCCGCGCGGACGAGCGCGTAGTTACCGGCCTCGAAGGCCGCAGCGAGCCGCGCGAGCTCCGGGTCCGACGGGAAGCTCAGCAAGAAGCGCGGCCGTTCGCGGCCCGCCGCGTCGAGCGGCGTGTCGTCCTCCTCCTCCGAGGGCTGAACGCTTGGCTTGGGCTGCTCGGCCGCTTCCGCCTCGGCGCTCGTGTCCTCCACCGCTTCGGCGCTCGACGCCGGTGCATCGGCTTCGGCGCTCGTCTCCGGCTCTTTCGCGGGCGCGGGGTCGGCTGCCTCCGTGGACGGCGGCTCGACCTCGGGCGCGGCAGGCTTGGCTTCGGGTTGTTCGCTCATCAGAACTGGAAGTAGACGAAGGGCACGGCCTCGAGGCTTGCCATCTCACGCACGGACAGCGCGAGCAAGAGCAGCACGGCGGCTTGTGCCAGAGCCGGCATGTCCGCGAACGCCGAGAGAGCCCGCTGGTACCATCGCTCGGGAACATAGTGCGAGATCAGGCCGACCGCCAAGACTCCCAAGAGGCGCGGGTCCAGGTTCGGGTGGTAGGTCGTGAGGGTGCTCAGTCGGCCCAGCATGAGCCAGGCGTGGTCCAGCGATTGGGCTCGGAAAAACAGCCAGCAGAAGGTCACGGCGTGGAACGTGAGCGCGACCAAGCAGACGCGGGCGAGCGGCCCGGGGGCGGCCTTGCGCGGAAACAGCTCTTCTACCGCGCGGGTCCCCGCCAGGAGCAAGCCGTGGAGCGCGCCCCACACCACGAACGTGAGATTCGCGCCGTGCCACAAGCCGCCGAGCAGCATGGTGACGAGCAGGTTGAAGTAAGTACGAGCGCGGCCGCGCCGATTGCCGCCGAGCGGGATGTACAGGTAATCCCTGAGCCACGTCGACAGCGAGATGTGCCAGCGACGCCAGAAATCCGCGATGTTGTGCGCCTTGTAGGGCGAGTTGAAATTCGGGGGGAAGCGAATGCCCAGGAGCGCCGCCGAGCCGATCGCGATGTCCGTGTAGCCGGAGAAGTCGCAGTAGATCTGCACCGCGTAGCCGACCAGCGCGGCGTAGCACTCGAGCGCGGAGTACTGCAGCGGCGCGTCGAACACGCGATCGACGAGGTTTAACGCAAGGTAGTCTCCGATCGCGACCTTCTTGAACAAGCCGAGCGCGATCAAGAGCAACGCGCGGCTGCCTTCGACTGGATCGAAGCGCGGCGGCGCGGACAGCTGGGGCAATAGGTCGCGCGGGCGCACGATGGGGCCGGCCACCAAGTGCGGGAAAAAGGCGACGAAGGTCAGGTACTCGACGTAGCTCTTGTGCGGCGGCAGCTCGCGCCGATACACGTCGATCACGTAGCTCATCGACTCGAACGTGAAGAAGCTGATGCCGATGGGCAGCGTGAGCCTGAGCGCGATCTCCGGCGGATTGAAGCCCAGCTTCTGCAAGAGCGCCGACATCTCCGCCACACCGAAGTCGAAGTACTTGAACAGGCCGAGCACGCCCAAGTTCATGACCACGGTCAGGATCAGCCACTGCTTGCGCCGACGCTGGGTGGGCGCGCCGGCGATCGCGTTACCGAGCAGCCAGTCCACGCTGGACGACGCGAAGATCAGCGCTAGAAAGCGAGCATCCCAACACGAATAGAAGTAGTAGCTGGCGAGCAGCAGAAACCACAGCCGTGCTCGCACGCGCGGAGCGAGCAGCCACGCCACCACGAACACGACGCCGAAGAAGACGGCATAGCTGAGCGTGTTGAACAGCACGGCGAGCGGACCATAGTGGTCGTGGACGATGCGCGGAAGGGCCTGTACGCTCCGCGCATGGCGAAAGTGCCCGCGGCGCGCCTCGGCTTGTGGGCGTACGCAGGCGCCGGCGTCACGCTCGGCGTGCGCGCGGTCATGACGGGCCCCGCGCCGCTCGGCCCCACCCTGCTGGGTTTCGTCGGCTACCTGGCGCTCGGCACCCTGGGCGTGTTCTGGCCGGAGCGAGGCATGTACGGCCGCGTGCTGTGGCGTGGCCCCGAGCGGCCCGAGCTCGCGCTCACCTTCGACGACGGGCCGAGCCCGGACACGACGCCGCGCGTGCTCGCGCTCTTGGCGGAGGCTGGCGCGCGCGCCACCTTCTTCGTGGTGGGTCGCAAGGCGGAGGCACATCCCGAGCTGGTGCGGGCGATCGTCGCGGCAGGGCACGAGGTGGGCCTGCACGGCTTCGACCACGACCGGCTGTTCTCACTGCGCTTGAGCGCGCACGTCGCGCGGGACATCGCGCGCACACAAGACGTGGTGGAGCGCGCCGGCGCGCCCCGCCCGCAGCTGTTCCGACCGCCGGTCGGCTTCGTGTCGCACTTCACGGTGGGCGGCGCTCACCGCGCGGGCGTCACGCTGGTCGGCTGCAGCGCGCGCGCCCTGGATGGCTTCCGCCACGCCTCGGTACAG
>JAEYOT010000300.1 GCA_023411445.1 Pseudomonadota bacterium | reverse complement strand
GAGCGGGCGTGGGCTCTGCCATGGTGGCGCGGATGGCCGCGCCGTTTGCCAGCGGCGTGGCGTCGAGCGCGAAGCGCGGGTGCTTGGCCATGAAGGCGGCCAGCTGCTCCTCCGCCGCGCGTAGCTCGCCGTCCCGCAGCTTGCGTTCACCGGTCAAGAACTCCAGCGCGGCGCGCGCCTGGCTCTTGCGCAGCTCAGAGTCCCCTTCGATGACCAAGCGCGACAGCTCTTGAGTCACCTGCTGCGCTTGTGACGGCGAGGTGCCCTCGAAGGCGATACTGAACGTATCGCCGCCAGGGGCCTTGAAGTCCATGTGCTTCTTCAGCTCCTCGACGGCGTCCACCATGCCGTAGCGGCGCCGTACCTCGGGGTAGAGGTCGTACTTTTTGATCACGCGCTCGAGGTTGGGACGAGCGAACAAGAGCTCCCGGAGCCGGACCGTGACCGCTTGCTTGGCCGCTTCTCCGCCGGCCGTTTCGTCGGGACCACGCCGCTCCACGTAGAGGATGACGGTCTCTGATCGGTAGTGAGGCTGTCGCAGCCACGTCAGCACACCGAAGGCCACGCCGCCCAGCACCAAGGCGCCGAGCAGCGTCGGCCAGAAACGCACGGCCCTGCGCAGGAAGCGGCGAAGCCGTGTGACCTGCTCGCGTAGCTCGGGATCATGGGGCGGTCTATCGTTGGGAGTCATGCGATACCTCGTTTGAGCGAGACGGCTCCGACCGCCAGAGCGATCAGCGGTAGGGCCAGCAAGGTCGCGAGCGCCACCGCCAAGATCTCCGCTTTGATGCGCGCCGCGCGCGCGGGCAGCGTGCCTTCGTCTACCACTTCGAAATGCAAGCCCATGCCGCTCTGCTCGAGAGCCGCGCCGAGCCCGACTGATGCTGCGCGCTTCTCGGCGGCCTCCGCCTGGCGCTCCAGCGCTTCCAGTGAGCCCATCAGGCCGACTAGCTCGACCTGCGTGCGCGGGTCCGGGCTCGGAGCTAGCTCGATTTCACGCTGCTTCTGGAGAATCAACGCGCTGCGTTCTTGCACGGCGCGTACCAGGATCTCTCGCGCACGCTCGGCGCGCTCGGCGTCTTCGCGTGCGAGCTGCCGACGACGCTCTTGCTCGCGTCGAGCGACGAGCGCACCCAGCTCCCGCGTCACTGCCAGCGCTTGCACGGGGTCCTTACTGGGGAAGCTGACGGTCAAGCGCGCCGAGCGTGGAGCGCTGCCCGGCCTTCGCTCCTCCACGAAGTAGTTTTGATACACGTCGACCGAAATATCCTCCTTGAAGGATTCCAGCGCCGCGCGCGTGTTCTTGCGCCGCAGGCTTGGGTAAAGATCGTGGCGGCTCATGACTTCGAGCAGCGGCTCGCTCGTGAACACGGCTTGCCGCACGTACGCTGCTAGTTGGCGTTTGAGGGCGGGCGAGCTGATCGCCTGACGATCCGCTTCGACCACGCGCAGCACGAAGCGCGGAGCGTGATCGCGATGACGGAGCACGAAAAACGCCGAGAGCGCCGCCGCCACCAGCGCCGTCAGCGAGAGCGTGAGAACGTAGCGGCGAGCGCCGGCTCTCAGCAGGGAGATGAGCTGCACGAGCGCGTCGAGCGCGCCCGGCTCGCTACTCAGCCAGGGCTGCCGACTGCTCATGGCACTCCTTTTCGATGCCGTCGAGCACGCGTCGCCGCGCGCGCTCCCACTCCTCCTCCTCCAGCGACCAACTCGCCTCAGCGCCCGCCTCGCCCAGTGCGCGTGGCATCACTTCTGCCACGATGGCGCGCGCTGCCTCCGGCGCGCAGCGCGCGAGCTCCCGGACCAGCAACCGATCTTGGAGCCCACGACGCAGCGCCTTGAGCCGCAGCGACGGCCGCGGCCCGGGATACGCCAACAGGCCGTCTCCGTTTCCGAAATCCTGGCCGCCCTTGGAGCGCTCGTCGAACGTGAGTGGATCGCGCGCGACGTCGGTCGGTCCGCCACGGTTGTAGCGGTCGCTGAAGTACAGCCCCTCCCAGGCGTACCAGAGCTCGATCTCGTAGCGCTCCGCGATCCAGCCCCAGGTTCGGAGCGCGACCCCGTTCGTATCCAAGATCATGCTACCGGCCTGGGGCGGCCTGCCGTTGTAAGTCCAATAGCGTTCGCCCGTGGCGGAGCGGGCGCGCTTCGCGTGCGGGATATTGACGGGCGAGAAGTACACATCCATCACGTCGCCGTAGACCGGCGCTTGGGCGTCTGTGACGGCGCAGAGCAGGCTTGGCCGCCCAGCGCCCGCGCGGCGCATCGCGGCTGCAATGTCCCGCGCCCGCTCCTTCTCGCGCAAGCTGTGCGGCTCGTCGACCGGGATCGCGAACGGGGTCACGTCGGTGTCGCGAAACAGCTCGAGCCAACGCCGTACGTCAGCCGCGATGCTGGCCTCGCTGCTGATGTCGATGGCAACGGGCCAGTACTTCACGTCGTGGACGAAGCGACGCCGCACGTCGAAGCGGGCCGGCAGCAAGTCGGCCGCCAAGAAGGTGCCGTGCGCGCGGAACAGCCGGTGATACTCCGCTTCGCGCTCGAGCAAGGCCTCGCTGTCGTCGTCTGGCAGGCCGTGAACCCGCGCGATCTCTTTGGGCAGGTAGAAGACCCACACCAGCGGATCGCGCGATAGGTCGATGCTGGCGCGGCTCACCTCGAGCTCGACCGGGATGCTGCGAGCATCGACGAAAAGCTGACCCACGTAGCGGCCGGGGCTGGTATCGCGCGGCACCTCGACGTCGAAATAGGCAAGCTCGGCGCTCCGCACGCTGCCGCTCACGGGCTCCAGCACATCCGGGTAGCTTCCGGTGCCGGCGCTCTCGCCGTACATGGAGGTGGACGGCTCTCGTACCGTGAGCGAGCGCACGGCGAACGCGCTGACGTGAGCGGCGGCTGCGGGCAGCTCCAGCCGCGCGCTGCGCTCTTGCTTGCCCCTCAAGCGCAGCTGCAGGCCCAGCGTCTCGCCTCGCGCCGCGCGGAGCGAGATGCGCTCGCCGTCAAACAGCGCCGACTTCTTCGGTGACGCCGCGCTGCGCGGGAGCCGCGTGGACTCACCTAGTACCTGCAGCTCCGGCTCCGCCCGGCAAGCCAGGGCCAAACAGGCGCTAAGTAAGCAGCTCGCTGATCCTGACCAGCTCATGATCTGCCATTTTGAGCTCAG
>JAEYOT010000294.1 GCA_023411445.1 Pseudomonadota bacterium | reverse complement strand
AGCCGAGGCCGCGCGCGAAGAAGCACGCGCCGCGGCGCAGGCCGAGCACACGCAGGCGCTGGCAGCGGCCGTGAGCGCGCGCGAGAGCGAGCTCAAGCGTGAGCACGAAGCCAAGCTGGCAGCGCTCTACCGCGCCAATGAAGACGCGCTCGGCAAGCTGCGCGCGGAGCACGAGCAGGCGCTGGCCGAACAGGCTGAGAACGCGGCGCGCGAGCTTTCGGCGCGCGAGGCGGAGATCATCGCCGAGCACGAGCGCGAGCAGCAGAAGGAAGCCGCCGATCACTCGGCTGCGCTCCTGGCGCTGGTCGATCAGAAGCAGGCTTCCGAGGCGGCGCGCGACGCGCAGATCGCGCAGCTGGCAGCGGATTTGGCGGCGCGCAGCGCGGAGCGCGACGACGCGCGCAAGACGATCGAGCAGCTGAGCGAGCGCGTCGAGCTCTTGAGCAGCGAGCTCACCCAGCGCACGAACGAACGGGACTCCAACGCGCTCACGCTAGAGCAGCGCGACGCGCGCATCGCGCAGCTGGAGGCAGAGCTGTCCGAGCGCACCGCGCAGCGCGATCAAGAGCAGCGCACCGTGGAGGAGCGAGACAACAAGATCGTACAGCTGGAGGCCGCGCTGGCCGCAGCAAACGCCGACAGCGCCGAGCTGCGCTCCAAGCTGGATGCGAACGAGGCCAAGCTCGCGCGCGCCAGCGGGAAGTGGAGCGAGGATCGCGCGTCGCTCGAGCGCGCCAAGGACGCGCTAGCGGCGGCGCTCTTGCAGATCGAAGAGGCCGAAGGCCGCCCGTTCGAGTGACGCTGACGCGCGCTACTCCGTGAACTCGCGCCAGTGCCCGTCGAGCAGGCGCTCGTGCGGCAGGAAGCGCGCCTTGTAACGCATGTGCTCGGACTCCGCGATGTACAGCCCGAGGTAGAGGTAGCGCAGGCCCCACGCGCCGCACAGCTCCAGCTGCTTGAGGATGGAGTACGTACCGAGCCCCAGCCGCTCGTGCGACGGATCGTAGTAACAGTACACGGCGGACAGCGCCTCGCTGCTGCGGTCCACGATGGCGACGCCGACGAGCGCACCGGCGAGCCGGTAACGGATCTCTATCGTATCACAGCAGCTCATCGCCAAAAACTCGCGATAGCTGCGCACATCCACCTCGCCCTGCCCCGCCGATAGCCCGCGCAGCGACTTGTGCTTGTTGTACAGCGCGACGCGCTCGTGATCCGCGATCGGCTCGCCGAGATCCATGCTGATCAAGCGATCGCCCCGCGCGAGCGTGCGGCGCTGCGAGCGGCTGGGGTGAAAGCTGTGCAGGTCCACCCGGATCGGCTCGCAGGCGACGCAGCCGGGGCAAGCCGGGCGGTAGAGGAACAGGCCCTGGCGGCGGTCGCCGCGCGCCAGGCGCTCCTCCAGCTCTTGCCGCTCCAAGCCGCGCGCCGGGATGCGCAGCGGCAAGCGCGAGATGCGCCCCTCCAGGTACGGGCAGGGCTGCAGCTCGTCGCGCACCACCAGCTCCGGCGGCGTGTCCAAGATCAAGCGACCCGCTGGCACGACGCGCGTACCGCTCACGCAGGCTCCTCCGCGCTCAGCCGAAAGGCCTCGGGGAACAGCTGCGCGAAGCTCCGCCGCAGCACGCCGCGCGGCCCTGCCACCAGCACCGGAGCGTCCGCGCAAAACTCCGCGATCACCTGGCGACACATGCCGCACGGCATGGCCATCGGCTCGCCGGGCGCGTACACGCACAGCGCGCTGATGCGGCGCCCACCAGCGGCAACCAGCGCGCAAATCGCCGAGCGCTCGGCGCACAGCGTGGCGCCGTAGCTCGCGTTCTCGACGTTGCAGCCCGAGAACACGCGACCGTCCTCGGCACGCAAGGCGGCCCCGACGGCGTAGCCGGAGTAGCGGCAGTAGGCGTGAGCCGCAGCCGCTCGCGCGGCGGCGACGAGCTCGCGCTCTTCCGCGCTCAGCTCGTCCACGCTGACGAGCTCGCTCACGTCGCGCCTCCGCACAGCGCCACCCAGCGCGCGAACAGGCGCACGAAGTCATCCTTCACGCGCCGCGCCGTCGCCTCCACCTCGGCGTGATCGAGCGGCGCGGGTGAGCGCCCGGCGGCCAGGTTGGTGATGCAGCTCACCGCGCCGACCTTCACGCCCAGCTGGCGCAAAGCGATCGTCTCCGGCACCGTGCTCATGCCCACCGCGTCCGCGCCCAAGGCGTGCAGCATGCGGATCTCCGCGGGCGTTTCATAGCTGGGGCCGAGCAGGCCCGCGTACACGCCGCGCTCCAGCGCCACGCCGACGTCTACCGCCGCGCGCTCGCACAGCGCGCCGAGCTCGGCGTCGTACGCCTGCGTCATGTCCGGGAAGCGGGGACCGCGTGAGCTCGGGCCGCGCAGCGGGTTATCACCCATCAGGTTGATGTGGTCCTCGATGCGCATCAAGCTGCCGGCCCGCAGCCGCTCGGCAATGCCGCCCGCGGCGTTGCTCAGCAGCACCGCGCCGCAGCCGAGCTCCGCTAGCAGCCGGACTCCGAACACCACCCGCGCCAGTGGGTGCCCTTCGTAGGCGTGCACCCTACCCTGCAGGCACGCCACCTCCACGCCCGCGAGCTGCCCGCGCCACAGCTTGCCGGCGTGGCCTACCACCGCGGAGGACGGCAGGTGCGGCACGTCGGCGTAGGCGAGCGCGCGGCCCTCCGAGAGCTCCTCCGCCAGGGCGCCGAGCCCTGAGCCGAGCACCAAGCCGAGCCGGGGTGGCTCCTGCCCCAGGCAGTCCCGGACCACCGTCGCCGCCTCGATCAGCT
>JAEYOT010000291.1 GCA_023411445.1 Pseudomonadota bacterium | reverse complement strand
CCCGGAGGGGACGCCGAAGATCGCCAACACGCCGCGCTGTTTCGTCAGCTGGACGAGCCGTGGGGCCCGCGCACGGACAAAGACGACCAGCTGCTGGTGCCCTTGCCGGATCCAACGCATTGGAAGCGCGTACGCTTCTGGGGTGTCGAGCACTTCGTCGGTTTTCGCTACGGCAACGATCACCACGCGCTCGTGATCGGCTTCGTGCAGCAGGTGCCGGCCGGTACCCCCGTCACGAGCGAGATCTGCATGCGGCGCTTCGAGCAGTGGGGCAGGCCGCAGACCAAGCCGTTCGACGTGAAGTTCGGCCCCTTCGCCGTGGAGCACCAGCGCTGGCGCGATCAGAGGCTGGAGGTGCACTCGGTGGACGGCCAATTCGCCGCCGGCTTCTCGACGACCTCCTTCTCCGCGGCGTGGGCCGCCTACCCCGCGTACCGTGACGGCTGCTTGATCTACGCGGTCGCCGTGCCGCACCGCGATCACCCAGAGCTTGCTCGCCGCGTGCGCGATCGCTGGGTGAGCGAAGGCTTTCAGCGGATCGAGCCGAAGACCACCGAGCGCGCCGTGCGCCGCGAGAACTAGAACGTACCGCCGTAGGCCAGGCTGGCAGACGCGCGCTCAGCGGATGAGCCTGCGCTCAGCACCAGGTAGCCGCCCACCCCCACGCCCACCACGCCCGTCACCAAGCCGATGGTCGTCACCAGGCCCAGCGTCTTGCCCGACTCGCTGGCTTGGAGCCCCTCGGCGTCGCACTGCTTGGCGGCGTTGCAGTGGTCGTCCACCACGCCCTTCTTCTGGAGCACGAGCACGCCAGCGACAGCCGCGGTGACGAAACCCGCCACGCCCATGCCACCCACCGCGTAACCGAGCACGGGCGAGCGCGGGGCCGGCGCTCGCTCCACGAGCGGGCGCGGCTCACTCGGCGGCGTCGCGATCGCTTCGCCGGCGTCCACCTCGAGCGCGCGGATTTCGCGCTCGCTCACGATCACGTTGAACGAGCGCTCGGCTCGACCAGGCGCGCTCACCACCACCACGTGCTCACCCGGATCCACCGGCAGCGGTGTGCCCAAGCTAGCGGCACCCAGCTCCACACCGTCCCGCACGACGCGAGCGTCCGCCGGGGCCGCAGTCGACAGGCGGATGCTCAACTTCGGCAAGCGCGGCTCGAGCGCGAGAGCGCGCTTCTGCGCCACCGCGCGCCGCTTGTCGCTCGCCGGGAGGCGTTGCACCACCTCGTTGAAGAGCGTCCAGGCGCGCGCGAGCCGCCCGAGGCGCTCTTCACAGTCCGCGATGTTGAAGGTCGTGCCGATCGCCGGATCTAGCCGGTCGCTCTCGCGGAACTTGGCGCACGCCCCCGCGATGTCGCCCGCGTCCGATAGCGCGCGACCTTGTCGAAACAGCGCTTCGGCCGCCGCGGCGTCCCTGCCCTGCGCACGCGCCTCGGCCACGTGCAAAAGCGGCAAGAGCGCGGCAAAGGTCAGCGCGCAAAGAGATCTCTCAATGGCGAATATCAAACAAGTTCTCCCGCTGTTCCGGCGGCGGCGCTGGCTGCTGCGTGGGCGTCTTGGTCGAAGAAGGCTTCTTCCCGGCGGCGACCCATGTTTTCACGACCTTATCAGCCGCCGCAACCTGGGCGGAAGTGAGCGCGGGCACCTCGATCCGCGGCAGCGGCGGCGCGGCAGATTGAGTCGGCGGACGCGCGCTCGGACCTACGACAGACGCGACCGCGCGGCTCGCCAGGGCAGGCGTGGCGGGGGGCGCAGCGCGCTCGGCGGACGCTACCGGCGGAGCCGCTGCGGAAACGACTGACGAAAACGCCGGGCGCTCGACGCTAGCGAGCGCCGCAGGCGTCGGAGGCAGGCTCGAGCCGCCCTGGCCGTGCGCAGGCGGTCGAGACCAGAGCGCGAACGTAACCGCCGCTCCTCCGATCACGCCGGCCGCTAGCCCTAGCGCGAGCAGCCGGCGCTGCGTGGGCGCCGGAGCCGGCAGCTGAGCGGAGCGAGCCACCGCTTGCACGCTGGCTTCCGCGGCGATGAGCGTCGCTCCCTCGCTGAAGCTGGGCGAGCTGAGCGGCCGCGGTGTGAACGGCCCCGAGCGAGGTCCGGATAGACCCGGCGCGCTCAGCGGGTAGGCCGGAAACGCTAGACCTTCCGCGCTATTCCGGAGCGCCTCTTGCATGCTGCGCGCGTCCGGGAAGCGAGCCTCGCGCGTGAACGACAGCGCGCGATCGACCACGGCGCACAGCCAAGCCGGCGCGTGCGGGGCGTACTGGCTGAGCGGTACTGCCTTGCTGGTCGCGGCTAGCACGAGCTGCTCTTGCACCGCCTCGGCCTCGTGCACGTAGCGTCCCGAGAGCAGCGTGAAGAGCGTCGCGCCCACGGCCCAAATATCCGTGCGCTCGTCGACCTCCTTCCAGCGGCCCAAGGCTTGCTCCGGCGCCATGAAGGCGGGCGTTCCCAAGAGCGAGCCGGCTTGTGTCGCCGCGCTGCTCTCGCCCTGCGGATCGCGCAGGCGCGCGATGCCGAAATCCAGCACCTTGACGCGCCCGTCCAGCGTGAGAAACACGTTGTCCGGCTTCAGGTCCCGGTGAACGATGCGTGCGGCGTGCGCCGCCGCCAGCACGTCCAGCAGTTGATCGGCCAGCAGCGCGACCTCGAAAGGCGGCAGCGGCCCCTCGCGATCCAGGCGAGCGCCGAGGGATTCCCCGTCCAGCAGCTCCATCACCAAGAAGGGCGCGCCATCGTCAGTCACGTCGTCGTCCAGCACCTTCACGGTGCCGGGGTGCGCGACCGCGTTACCGACGTAGCCCTCGCGCAAGAAGCGGCTGGTCACGTCCTGACTGACCGCTACCTCCGAGTGGAGCATCTTGATCGCCACGCGGGAGCGGTTGCGGTGCGTGGCCGCGTACACCGTGGCCATACCGCCAATGCCGATCACCGAGTTCAGCCGCCACTTGCCCTTGAGCACGACCCCCACGCGCGCCTCTGCGCGCTCATTGATGTCGTCTCGCAGGATCATGCGCTCAGGCTTCCAACGCTCGAAACAGCCACCAGCTATCACTCAAGGACGAAAAAGAATGCTTACGCTCGAGCCCCCACCAAAGTTGCCTCCGCAAGAATCGCCAAACCGCCGGCGAAAGCAAGCGCGGTCACGGCTTGCCCAAGCGCCGCGAGCGCCTCGAGTGTTTCGGCACTTCGATAAAGACGGGGCCGCGTACTTTCGCCTACAGTGGCGAGCTTGCGATTTTTCGCGTTTCGTCGAGGGAAGGAAGCTCGGGCGAAGAGCGTAGTCCGGGGTTCAGCCGGTTATGGGTCGGAAGGAAGAGTGAGATGATCAAGCCGAACAAGTCGTGGGGGTTCTTGGGATTGGGCGTGCTGCTGGGCGCGGGCGCGGCCTACGCCGCCGACGCGCGTTACAACACCCCGCTCGAAGGTATCGATCGCGCCAAGACGATGCTGGAGGCCGTCGGCACCAACGCGAGCGAGAAGCCGGGGGCCGCGTTTCAGCGCAAGCGCGCGTTGAAAGCGCTGGAGCGCGCCAAGCTTCGCATCAACTGCGCCAAGGAAATCGAAGACAGCACTTCGAAGAAGCACGGCTGCCCCGCCGCGCTGAAAGAGCGCTTCGACGACAACGACGACGACACCGGCGACCACGCGGGGCACCACCACAAGGACCACAAGGATCACAAGGATCACAGCGACAAGGGCAAGGCGGGGCACGGCAAGGACAATGGTCCCGGCAAGGAGAACGCCGGGAAGAAGCCCCCGTCGAACGTCAGCAAGGGCAAGAAGTAGCGCCGCATGGCGGTGCGCGATCGCGCTCGGCCGCCTTCGCCGCCAGAGCAGCGCGTCTCTGAAAGAAGATGCGCTCGCGCGGGCGCTGCACTAGCTTCGAGCTCGCTCCTGCATGGCTAGCAACCACCTCGAGCGAGCTCGCGGCGTGACGGCAGCTCGCGGCCTCTTGATCCTGGTCGCCGGCGCGCTGGGCAGCGCTTGCCTGGTCTCCTTCGACGGCTACTCGCCGCTCGGCAACAGCGGCGAAGCCAGCGCCGGCTCGGGCGCCGGCGAGGGTGGCTCCAGCGCGGCAGGCAACGACGGCGGCTCCGAGAGCAGCGCCGCGGGCGAGCCCGCTG
>JAEYOT010000131.1 GCA_023411445.1 Pseudomonadota bacterium | reverse complement strand
ATGCAGACGCGTCCATCCTCCAACGGTTGGCGCAGGGCCTCCAGCGCGACGCGGCGGAACTCCGCGAGCTCGTCCAGGAACAAGACGCCGTGGTGGGCCAAGCTCACTTCGCCCGGGCGGGGTACGTCCCCGCCACCGACCAGGCCGGCCTCGCTCACCGAGTGGTGCGGAGCGCGGAAGGGGCGCTGCGTGACGATGCCCGCGTCGCTCGACAGCGTGCCGGCGACAGAATGAATTGCGGTGCACTCGATGGCTTCCTCCAGCTCGAGCGCCGGCAGGATGGACGGCAGCAGGCGCGCCAGGAGCGTCTTGCCCGAGCCGGGCGGGCCGACGAAGAGCAAGAAGTGGCCGCCCGCTGCGGCCAGCTCCAGCGCGCGGCGCGCCGTGGCCTGGCCGCGCACCTCCGATAAGTCTCCTTGCGCGTGAGCGAGCTGCGGCACGAAGCGCGTGGGCGTGGCGGGCCGGAGCCGCGATTCGCCGCGCAGGTGGCTGACGATGTCCGCCAAGTGATCGGCGATTAGGACGGGCAGGCCGCGGGCGACGCCGGCCTCCGCCGCGTTGCCGCGCGGCACCACTGCCGCAGAAAACCCAGCCCTGGCAGCGCCCTCCAGCCGCGGCAGGACGCCCTTCACCGGCCGCAATGAGCCGTCGAGCGAGAGCTCACCGATGAACAAGAGGCCATGGAGCGTGCGCGGGTCCAGCTGATCGAGCGCGCCCAGCACGCCGAGCGCGATGGCCACGTCCAGCGCGGCGCCGTTCTTGCGCAGATCGGCCGGGGCCAGGTTGATGGTGACGGCGTACGCATCCAGCAGCAGCCCCAAGCACGCGAGCGCGCCCGAGACGCGCACCCTCGCTTCGCGCACCACCGCTTCGGCCAAGCCGACCATGCGAAAGGAGGCCGGACCGCGCGTGCACGTGACCTCCACCTGGATGGCGTGTGACTCCAGCCCGAGCAGCACCGACGCTTGCGCGGTGGCGATGCCGGTGGGTTCGCCGGAGATGGCGTCGAGCGCCTCCGCTGAGCCTTTCATAGTCGGCCCCTGTTTGCTCGCGGCGTGCCAGCGCCTGCTTCGCGAGCTTTCCTGCGAGAGGGGCCTGTGCGCGGCTGGCTGCCAGCTGGCTTGGCCGGCAGGTCCGCCGCTGCCGGCGGCTCGAGCGAGGGGCCCGAAGTGCACGGACACGGTTTGTCGTTGCGGCTTGGGCGCCGTTGTTCGAAGACAGGGCCGTGACCCTGCACGCCGCCCGCGCCGCCCTCGGCGCCTATGAGCCGACCGATCCGCGTGAGCGCCAGTTTCTCAGCCGCATGCGGCAGCTGCTGGAGCACGAGCGCGCACTTTCCCGTGACCATTTCGAGCCCGGGCACCTGACCGCCAGCGCGTTCGTGCTCTCGCCTGAAGGGGACGCGGTGCTGCTGATCTTCCACAAGAAGCTCGGGATTTGGGTGCAGCCGGGCGGCCACGTGGAGCCAGGCGATGCCGATCTGGAGCAGGCCGCGCGGCGGGAGGTGCAGGAAGAGGTGGGGCTCGAGCTCGAGCCGGCGGCGGCGCGCGTGTTCGACGTGGATATTCACGCCATCCCGGCGCGCAAAGCCGAGCCGGCGCACGAGCACTTCGACGTGCGCTTCTGCTTTCGCGCCCGCTCGCGCGGCTACCGCGTGAGCGACGAGGTGGTGGATGCGCGCTGGGCCGCGCTTGGCGCGATGGAGCAGCTGACCACGGACGAGTCCGTGCTACGCGCGGTCCGCAAGCTCAGCCAATGACTAAACCGACGGACCAGACGCCGCGCTACTTCGCGACCGCAGCCAAGGGCACCGAGCCGCTCTTGCGCGATGAGCTGAACGAGCTCGGCCTCCCGCGGGTGCGGGCGGATCGCGGCGGCGTGCACTTTGGCGCCACGGCGCGCGATGCCTACCGGGCGTGCTTGTGGTCGCGCATCGCGCTGCGCGTGCTGGAGCCGCTGAGTGAGTTTCCGTGCCCGCACGAAGACGCGCTGTACCAAGGCGTGCGCCAGGTGCCGTGGAGCCGCGTGCTGACCGCCGAGCGCACGCTGGCGGTGCGCGCGGCCTGTCGCTCCAGCCGGCTCACGCACAGCCAGTTCATCGCGCAGAAGACCAAAGACGCGATCGTGGACCAGCTGCGCGAGCGGCTCGGCGCGCGCCCCAGCGTGGATCGCCGGGCGCCGGACGTGCAGCTGTTCGTGCACTTGGTGAAAGACCGCGCGACCATCTACTTGGACCTATCGGGTGACTCGCTGCACGAGCACGGCTTCCGTGAGCAGCAAGGCGCGGCGCCGCTCAAGGAGACGCTGGCGGCGGCGCTGGTGCGCTACTCCGGCTGGGATCGCGCCTCCGCGCTGGTGGATCCGATGTGCGGCTCCGGCACCTTGCTGCTGGAGGCCGGCTTGTGGGCGGCGCGGCGCGCTCCCGGCCTCACGCGCGAGCGCTTCGGCTTCGAGCGCTGGGCAGACTTCGACCAAGGTGCGGCGCGGCTCTTGGCCGAGCTGCGCGAAGAAGCACGGGCGGCGGCGCTGCCGCTCCAGCTCTCGCTCTTGGGCTCGGACACGGACGCGCGTGCGCTGGAGGCAGCGCGAGCCAACGCGGAGCGCGCCGGGCTGCGCCTGCACCTGCGCCTGGCGCCCTTGAGCAGCGCCGTACCGAGCGCGGAGGCAGGCGGGCTGGTCGTCAATCCGCCTTACGGTGAGCGCTTGCAGTACGGGGCCAACCTGCCGCAAGAGCTCGGCGTGGTGCTGAGTCGCTTCGAGCGCTACCAGCGGGCCCTGATCGTGCCGCGCGGCTTTCCGGCGTCGCGGCGCGCGGACCGCTTCCTCTTGGTCTACAACGGAGCCATCGAGTGCGAGCTCCGCCGCTACGACGCGGTCAGCTCAGGCTGAGCGAGCGCGCGGGGGCGGCTTCCGCCTGCGCCGCGACGGGCGCGCTGCCGTGGCGGCTCGTCACGTAGCGCGCGATGGCTTCGGCGCGTCCCGCGTCTGCCGCGCGTAGCGCTGCGAAGCGTTGCGACAGCAAGCGCCCCTCAGCGGCCAACAGCTCCGGCTCGGCTTGGCGCGCCACCTGCCCGGAATCACGCACGATCAAGTTGCGCTCCGCCAGCGCGAACAGCACGCGCTCGGCGCTGCGTCGGCTGGTACCAGCGCGCAGCGCGAGCGTTTCCGGCTGGCTACGAGCGGCGCTGGGCTGCGCCAGAGCTTGCGCCATGGCTTCGATCGCCGCCGGCTTGATGCGCTGCTGCGCGAGGATCGCTTGCACCAACGCGGCGTCACTCGAGTCCGCCAGGACCAGCGAGCTTGCGCCATCCGGCAACCACGCGCTGTCCTCGAAATGTTGCTCGAGGGAGAGCGGCGCTTGGTAGTGGACCAAGAACTTCAAGTCAGCCCTTGGTGGAGCGCTGCCGAGGCCGACGCTGGCCTCCGGGCAACCGGCGAGGCCCGAAGCGTTCGCGTGCGGGCTCTGCGTGATCAGCACGAGCGGCTCGCGCGCCGACGCGAACGCGGCGATCGCCGCTTCACGCTCCGCGGGGGCCATGCCGGCGTGCGCTCGCACGGCCGCGATGCCACGTGCTACCAGGTCCGCCAGCACGGCGTCCGCCTCTTGCGCGGTGGCGGTGAGCACGATGCCGGGCGCGCCGTAGGCCTGAATGGCGCTCTGCAGTGCGGCTCTGCGCTCCGCGCTGCGCACCACTTGCGCCGCCTGCTTCGGCCCGCCATCCCGCACGAAAACGACGCCGCTCTTGCCTGCACCGATCGCCGCCGCTGCTTGCTCCACCACCGCGCTATGGGTGCGGGTGCACGTGGCCAGCACGGGCGCTCCGAAGGCGGAGGCGGCTTCAGCCAGGCTGAGGTAGGCGGGAGAGAGCTCGTGCGCGTGCTCCGAGCAAGCGTGCGCGGCAGCGACGCCGAGCAGCGCGAGCGGCGCCTTGAGCGCGGCTTGACGCAGCGCTGCGTCAAGCAAATGCGCGGGCTCCACCACGACCAAGAGACTGCCGCCGCGCAGCAAGCGCTTGCGCGCCTGGGTACGCTCTGCCTCAGGCTGAGCCGTGAGCAGCGCGACCACGTCGAGCCCGGGGATGGCTCGTGCTTGCTCGAACAGCTCGCTCGCGCGCGGCGAGGCGACCAGCACTGGACTTTGAGCGAGGTGCGCGGCGGCGCCGAACACTGCGGCGTCACGCGCGCGCGGCGAGGAGGCGAGCAAGGTGGCCTTGCCGGTCAGCGCTTGCTGC
>JAEYOT010000066.1 GCA_023411445.1 Pseudomonadota bacterium | reverse complement strand
GCCTCGAGCTCGCGCTTGGCGGCGCCGCGGCCGAGCACCCGGCCCGAGCCGTGGTTCACCGAGAAGCCAGAAGCTGCAGCGCCGGGGCGAGCGAAGAGGATGGCAGCGCCAGCGTACATCGAGCCGGGGATCAGACACGGATGCCCGGTCTGCTCCCACGCGGTCCCCGCCAGATCCGGGTGGCCCGCAGGGAACGCGCGCGTCGCGCCCTTGCGATGCACGAAGCCACGCTGGCGCGTGCCGTCCGGCAAGAAGAGCGTCTCCTCCTGCACCAAGTTGTGCGAGATCTCGTAGTACACGTCGCCGCTCACGCCGAACACCTCCTCGAGGGCCTCCTGCACGCCCTGCACGATGATGTGCCGGTTGGCCACGGCGTAGTTCGCGGCGCTGTTGTGATGGGCCCAATAGCGGCGCCCGAGCTCTTCGTCCACGCGGAGCCACGAGTCCTCGCGCCGGTTTCGCGGCAAGCCGCGGAGGCTAGCCCCTTCGTAGAAGAAATGGTTGGCGGTCTGCCAACCGTAGCCGCGCGAGCCGCAGTGAATCATGACCCAAACTTCACCGCTATCCCGCTCCACCTGTAGCTCGATGAAATGATTGCCGCCGCCTACGGAGCCGAGCTGTGCTCGCACCTTGGAATAGGCTCGCTCGATCGCGGCCAGATCCGTGTCCTCCGCGACCGGGATGTATTGCCGCTCACAGAGATCCGCGCGAACTCCGACGGCCTTCGCGCCGAAGCGGAGGATGTCGTCAGCCTTACGCTGCGAGAAGCTCGGCATCTTACGCGGGCGTCGTGAGCCCACGCCGGTCGCGACTCGCTCCTCCACCGCAGCGACCCAGCGCTGACGCACCTGCCAATCAGCCACGCCCTCCGCGCGGAGCTGCGGTACCTTCACGTAGAGCACGCCGCAGGAAATGTCGTAGCCCGAGGCTGCTTGGATGATGGTGTCCTCCGTGACGATGACGGAGCCGACCGGGACGCCGTAGCCGCAGTGCGCGTCCGGCATCAAGTAGGCGCCGATCACGCCCTCGTACGACGCGCCCGCCGCGAGCTGCTGCCACGTCTGCTCGTCGCTCGCCTCGAACAACTCCTCCGAGAAGAACGCGTGCGCGTCCGTACGCATGCCGTGCACGCGCGGGAGCACGTAGTGATTCGGGCCGACCTTCTCAGCGTGGTACTTGAGTGACATGGCGAAACCTCTTGCAGCATAGCGCAGCAGATCCTCGAAAACTCGGTACCGGTGGAGCGTTGGCGGAGGCGGGAGCCCCCGCGCGGAGTCGAACCGCGACGCGCGACGTTCGGAGCATCGCCGCCAAATCCCTTGGCGGGGGCGTGGAGACGTGCTTCGGAGTTGCACCGAACCGTAGCGCTTTTGCAGCGCGCTCTGCTCGACTGGAGCTGCACGTCGGGCGCCTCGTACGGGAGTCGAACCCATCTCACCTCTGAGACAGAGAGGCTGCGACCCGGTCGCATCACGAGGCAAAGTGGAGTCTCCATCCGTGGGCCCGTACCGAGTCGAACGGTTCAGCCGAACGGCACCGCGTTTACAGCGCAGCTCGCCTTCCAAGGCGAATCCGAGCCCGAGTTGATGCACGGCTGAGCCGTGAAAAGATTAGGTGGTCCTGTTTTTCGTCTGGACCCAGACTCGCACGCGCGCCGCAGCGCGGAACGAGGCCAAGACGGGTGAACGGCGGGAGAGGGTCACCGCGTTCAGCTGAGGTGATTCATCCACCAAGGGCGCAATAGTCCCGCCACACCTCGGGAACTATTGAGCCAGGACGAATCACGGGAGGAAGGGGCAAGCGCTTCGGCTTGGTGGGCTGACGGAGCAGTGTCATCCCAGCCTCGGCCGGGGTACGGCTCCCCTTCCGGTCGTTGCAGGCGTAGCACGACGTGACGATGTTCTCCCACACCGTCTTGCCGCCACGAAAGCGCGGCAACACATGGTCGTAGTTGAGCTCGTTCGCCGGGCGAGCAACAAGGTGCGCGTGGTCATGGCCGCTACCTCTTTCCTTGCCTGAGTTTGAACATCGTTGATTCCTCCTGAACGTGGCCCGTGTGGACCGAACCGCCATCGCCTACACGCCATCTCATAGGTACCGAGTTTTCAAGGAGCAGCCCGCGAGCGGGCACACGTCTGCCGTGCGCCGCGACGTCGTCGTCGCGGTCCCGTGAATGACAAGCTCTGGCTGAGCTTGGCTTCGAGCCTAGGAGTCGAACCTAGCCCTCCGGGTTCAGAGCCCAGCGTCCTACCGAATAGACGATCTCGAAGTGATTTAGGCGTCGCAGCGAAGCGGGCGCGCCGCCGCTACGCCACGAGTGCCCGTGCTCACAGGCACAGCTTGATGTTCTCCACGATTCCTCCTGCAGGGCAAAGGCCTCCGAGCTCCTCGGCGACCTTGCAGCGGGCGTGAGCGAGGAAGTGCTAGGAGACGGCGCTCAGAAGCGATGCTCGGAGCGTTGGTCGAGCGGGCACACTTCTCCCGATCGGCTTGGCAATCCGACGAGCACAACTCTGATATCGATTCTTAGAGTAGGGATATCGACACATGGCTCATTCGCATGCAGTGCGCCGACATTCTTCCTGGCTCGCTCGCGAGACTACAAACGACGAAGGCCGCCTGGGTTTCCCTAGGCGGCCTCGCGAGCGCTTCTCGATGAAGAGCTCGACGATCGCCTAGGTGGCACCTTCCTGCTCGGAGCCCAACAACGCCACGAAATCCCGGCAAAAACGAGGACTGTCGCCGACGCCATCGGCGCAAGCTAGCGCCACTGCGTTCAGCAGCGTCGTGCTTGGTTGATAGCGGTGGACCGTCATTGGGCTTACCTCGAAATAGGGAACGCGACTCACGCGACCCGTGAGAGAGTTATGGACGAGGCGTCCGCCATCGTCAAGAAAAAAGATCGCAGATTGTGAGTCTGCCTGCTTGATGGGGAATGTCTTTAGCTCGCGGCGAGTTGCTCGAGCCGGCTCGCGGCACGCGCACTGACGGCTGTGAGAGATCGCAGCCGGGTCGCGCTGCACGTGCTCGGACGCGCACGCCGCGCCCCACGGCGAGCACAGCCCTTGCACCCCACCTCACCGTGCGTCCGTCCCTTGCTCGCAGCCGCCGCCCCGCAGGTCGACTCCAGGAGCGTTCACGGTGAGATCCCGGATCATCGACCACACTGGGCCATTTCTGCTCGTCGCGCTGCTCTCGCCTAGCCTCTTGGCTCAAGTGCCCAGAGC
>JAEYOT010000110.1 GCA_023411445.1 Pseudomonadota bacterium | reverse complement strand
GTACGTAGCGGTTGGTGCGCCTGCCACGCGGACACAGCACGAAACCCCGCGCCTCCGTCACGCGACGCCACAGCCGACAATGGGGCGCGGGGCGGTCCCACGCTCCGTGCGCCGCTACCAAGAGTGGCCGCTTGCGGCTCCCCGCTGCCGGGATCGGCACCACCGCGGGCTCGTAGCCGGGCACGACAAGCTCGACTAGCTCGTCGCTCGTGCTCACCGGAGGCGCGCCGCTCGCTGGCGTTTGCGGCGTTGCCGGTGACGGCGCGCTGGCGGCCTCGGCGCGGGCGCACCCGAAGCCTGCGCAGCACAGTAGCAACAGGGCGCTGAGGACCAGGCGCACGAAGAGCGAGCGCTAGCACGATCTGAGCCGTACCTCAGCCTGTTCGGCATGGCTCCTCCGCGTTCCCGCGGTAACCTGCGCTCATGAAGGCTCGGTTGTCGGTGCTGACGCTCGCGGTCACTGATCTGCAGCGGTCGCTCGCGTTTTATCGCGATGGTCTCGGATTTTCCACGGATGGCATCGTGGGGCAGGAGCTCGAGCACGGCGCCGTGGTGTTCATGGAGCTGGAGGGCGGGTCGAAGCTCGCGCTGTGGCCGCGCGAAAGTCTTGCGCACGATACGGGTCTTCCGCTCCCCGGGTCCGAGGCGCCGAGTTGCTCGCTCGGTCACAACGTCGCGACGCGCGCGGAGGTGGACGCCGTGATGGGTGAGGCCGAGCGCGCTGGAGCTGCCATCGTCAAGCCCGCGCAGCCGACTTTCTACGGCGGCTACGCCGGCTACTTCCGCGATCCGGACGGGCATCTGTGGGAGGTCGTCTACAACCCGGCCTTTGCATTGCCGTGAAAGGGCTTCCGAACGATGAGGCGCTGGCGGCTGCTCGGGCGGGCGACCAGCAGGCGTTTGCGGCGTTGGTGGCGCCGCTGCGGCCCGCCCTGCTCGCGCACTGCTACCGCTTGCTAGGCGCGCTGCAGGACGCCGAGGACGCGCTGCAGGAGGCGATGCTGGGCGCCTGGCAGGGGCTACGAAGCTTTGAGGGGCGGAGCTCGCTCAGCACGTGGCTCTTCACGATCGCGACTCACGCCAGCCTGCGGGTGGCTTCGCGGCGTCCGCGGCGCGTGCTGTCGAGTGAGCTGTCGCCGCCTGCCGACCCGCGCGCGCCCCTCGGCGAGCGGCTGGAGCGACCGTGGCTCGAGCCTTTTCCGGACGCCGAGTACGCAGCCTACGCCGAGCACAGTGGCCCGACAGCGCCCGACGCCCGTTACGACGCGCTCGAGAGCGTCGAGCTCGCGTTCGTCGCAGCGCTTCAGCACTTGCCGGCCACGCAGCGCGCCGTGCTCATCTTGCGCGACGTGCTCGGGTTTTCGGCTGAGGAGGCGTCCGTCGCTCTAGAAACCAGCGTGGCCTCCGTCAACAGCGCCTTGCAGCGCGCTCGCGCGACGCTGGAGCGTGTTGGGCCGCGCGTGAGCCAGCAAGCGACGCGTCGCGCGCTCGGCGCGGCAGAGCAGCAGCGCCTGGTGGAGCGCTTCATCGACGGTTGGCGCCAACAGGACGTAGACGCGGTCGTGGCGCTGCTCGCCGACGACGCCACGTTCACGATGCCGCCGCTGCCAGAATGGTACCGCGGGCGCGAGGCCATCCGGCTCTTCATGGTCGAGAAGATGTTCAAGCTGCGGTGGCGCTTCGCGCAGGCTCGCGTCAGCGGGCAGCCCGCGGTCGCCGCGTACGTCTGGAGAGACCAAGCGGCGGCCTACGAGCTGTCCGTGCTCAACTTGCTGACCTTCGACGGTGATCGGGTCGCTCGGGTCTCTTCCTTCTTGGATAGCGCGCTACTGACCCGGTTCGGGCTGCCTGCGACGTGGCCGGGCGCTTGATGCGGCTCAGTCGAAGTCCGAGCCGCACGTGAGGTTCAGGACGGCGCCCGTCATGGCTCCTGCCTGATCGGAGGCCGCAAACGCCGCCGCAGCCGCTACCTCCTCGAGGCGTGGATAGCGTCCCAGCACGGATGTGCTCGTGCTGGGGTGCAGCATCTGCTCCAGCTTCAAGCCGGCTCGCTCGGCCACCGGCTCGAACACCCGGCGCGCGTGCGAGCCGAGCTCGACCGTCTCGGGGATGGCGTCGGGACGCAGGCACACGACACGCACGAGGTGCGGACCCAGCTCGCAGGCGAGGTGGCGCGTGAGCCCTTCGATCGCCGCGCACGCCGTCCCGAAGCCGAGCACGCCCGGGTAGCCGCGGCGCGCGCCCGGCGTTGACAGCACCAACAACACCCCGCTGCGACGCTCGATCATGGGGCGCGTCACAGCCTGAGCGATCGCAAACTGAGACCGTGCGTACTCCACGATGGGCTGCTCGAACTCGCTGGGCGAGAGCTCGGTGAGCGGCTTACCCTGCACGTGAAAGTGCCCGACCGCGTTGAACGCGATATCCAGCTTCCCCGCGCCCGCTGTCACCGCAGTCACGTGCTCGGTGACGGCGCTCGGATCGAGCACGTCGACCACCGCCACGTGCGCCCTCCCGCCGGACTCCGTGATGCGCTCCGCGACTGCCTCGAGCTTGGCAAGGCTGCGGCCGGCCAGAAAGACGGTCGCCCCTTCCCGCGCGAACCGGCGAGCCACGGCTCCGCCAATCACGCCACCTGCTCCGTACACCACGGCCACTTTGTCGTTCAGAATCATGACTGTCTCCTTCTTTGACGTGAGAGACAGCGCGCGGGTCCCGCTCATCGGTCTCCGCGATTTTTTTAAGCCAGGGCTCTAAGCCTGCGCGAAGCCACGCGGGTCGCGCAGCCAGGCGATGAGGTCCGTGACGCCAACGTCCACTCCGGCTTGGGTCAGCAGGGTGGTGATCTGGCCGCGGTGGTGCGTCTGGTGATTGAAGAAGTGCGTGAGCGCCCACCAGCGAACGTGTACGACCTGCGTCTGACCGCGCGTGTAGGTCATCTCCTGCGTCAGGTCCGTTTCGGTGAGAACGGCGACGTAGTCGACGATATCGCGGTCCGTGCGTTCGCGTTCCTGGCGCAGGGTGGCGTAGTCCGCGAACAGCTGCTGCGCCAGAGATTGAACGCGGAGGGGCAGTCCCGCTTCGTCCCGCAGGCCGAAGCGTGCGTCATCACCCGTCAAGCGCAGCATCCAAATGCGATCGGCGAGCAGCAGGTGGTTGAATGTAGCGTGGATGGAGCCGAAGAACGCGCCGCGATCACGCTTGCGCTCTTCGTCGCTCAGCCTGTCGGCGGCTCCGTAGAGCTTGCGATTCATCTGCTGGTTGTAGGCGGACAGGGCACGATACTGCTCGAGCCAAGACATACCGTTCGACATGCCGTAAAGCCTAAGACAGCGCGCGTCGCCTGCGCCATGCGATCGCGCGGAGGCCGTGCAGACGAAGGGTGCTGCTACGCGGCGGCGCGGCGTGTAAGCTCCTCGACATGTTCCGACGCGTCGGTGAGGCGGGTGTCGTCGTCGTGATGGTGAGCGGCCTGGTCCTGGGCGCGTGCGGTTCGGACGGAGAGCCCACCTTTGCGGCGCGGGGCGGCAGCTCCGGGAG
>JAEYOT010000107.1 GCA_023411445.1 Pseudomonadota bacterium | reverse complement strand
CCCTCCCGCGGCGCCCACCTGCTCGGGGCGCTGGTGCTGGCCGTCAGCGAGCGCCGCGCGCGCCTGAGCCGCGCGGCTGAACACGGCGCGCCGCACCAGCTCCGGCTCCGCGCTGGCCGGCGACGTGAACTCCGAGCGGGCCTCCACCAGGTGCGTGAGCGCCATGAGCAGCTTGCGCTCCTTGGCCGCGACCGGCACCGCCGCCCAGCTGGCCTCGACCTCTTCGCGCGGCTGACCGAGCGCGGCGCGCGTCACCGAAATCAAGACCTCGGCCACCTCGCTGGCGCGCGCGCGCTCGGCGGGCGACAGCGCGCTCAAGAGCAGCTTGCCTTCGCGCTTACGCGCCCGGGTAAGCTCGGGCGGCAACATCAGCCTGCCCCCGTGTAGGCGGAGTGCTCGCGGCGCCGCTCGGAGGTACCGGCCTCGTTCGTGCGCGACGACACCAGCTCGTACAAGATGGCGCGCTTGTCGCCTTGTCGGCGCAGCACGCGCCCGAGGCGCTGCACGTGCTCGCGCACCGAGCCGCTGCCAGACAGCACGATCGCGACGCTCGCGTCAGGCACGTCCACCCCCTCGTTCAAAACTTTGGAGGTCGCGACGGCGCGGTAGTCGCCAGCGGCGAAGCGCTCCAAGATTTCGCTGCGCTCCTTAACCTTGGTTTGGTGCGTGATCACCGGGATGAGGAAGCGCCGCGACACCGCGTACGCGGTGGCGTTATCCTGAGTGAAGACGAGCGAGCGCTGCTGCCGGTGCACGCTGAGCAGGTGCTCCAGGTACTCAAGCTTGGCGCTGGAGGCGAGCGCCAGCTCCCGTTGGCGGCGGTAGGCCTTCATGGCGCGCAGGCCGGCCGCCGACTGCGCCGCGCGCATGACGAACTGACCGAAGCCCGCCGGGTGATCGAAGCGGATGCCCTGACTGCGCACGAACTCCAGGTAGGTGGCGCGCTCGGCGTCGTACTCGCGGCGCTCTTCGGGAGTGAGCTCCACGTCGATCCGCTCCACCTCGTAGTCAGCCAAGTAGCGCCCGGACAGCTCCACGATGTCCTTGCGGTACACGGTCGGACCGATCAGCGCTTGCAGGCGTCCCTCCTGCCCGTCGGCGCGCTCCGGAGTCGCGCTCAGCCCGAGCCGGAACGGCGCCAGGCTCTGCTCGGCGGCGAGCGAGTAGCTGGGACCTGGCAGGTGGTGACACTCATCGAAGACGATCAAGCCGAAGCGAGCGCCCAGGTGCTCCATGTGCAGGCACGCCGAGTCGTAGGTCGTGACGGTGAGCGGCCGAACCTCGTGGGACCCACCGCCGACCACGCCGACCTCCACACCGAAGCTGCGCCGCAACAGGTCGTACCATTGGCGGACGAGCTCCAACGTGGGCGCCACCACCAGCGTCGCCCGTCGCTTCGCGTCGATTGCCATCACGGCCACGTGGCTCTTGCCGGCGCCGGTTGGCAGGACCACCACGCCGCGACCGCGCGCCTTCTCCCACGCCGCCAGCGCCTCCACCTGGAAGGGGCGTGGCTCACGCCGTACCAGCAAGCCGGACTCCAGCGCCGGGTAGACGCGAGCGCAGTCCTCGTACGCCCGCTCCGCGCGTCGTAGCGCGAGCACGATCTCCGCGTAGGCCAGGGCCGGAGCGCGGAAGGAGCCGCTACGCTTGTCCCACGTCAGGGGCGCCGGCAACGACTCGCCCTTTTCGGCTCCGGTGAGCTCGAGCGTGCCGCTGTGAAAAGACAGCCTCAGCATGGGGGCTCAGAATACGCCGAGGAGGCCCTCGCCGCTGGGGGCGCCGAGCAGATCCACCGGCAGGTGGAACACGACCTCGCCATGATACTTGCCTCGCCGCTCGCGCATGCGCACGAGCGTGGCCGTGCAGTTGCCGAACTTGAGGCTCATCACCCGCGGCACGGGCTCGCACACCAGCGCCTTGACGAGGTGAAAATTCGTTCCCCCGTGCGCCACCGCCAAGATGCGATGCGCTTCTTGGCGGTGCCGGCTCTGCCAGCGCTCCACCAAGAGCCGCACCCGCAGCTGCACCTGTTCGTAGCTCTCGCCGCCGTACTCGGAGAAATCACCAAGCTCGGTCAGCGCGCGGGTCATGAACGCCGGAAAGCTCTCCGCGATCTCCGCTTGGGTCAGCCCCTGCAAGCTGCCAGCGTGCAGCTCGGACAGCTCCGGGGCGAGCTCGGCGTCCGGCAGCCCCAACGCCAGCGTGAGCGCTCGCGCCGTCTCTCTCGCGCGCGTCAGCGGCGAGGTATACGCGGCGTCGAAATGCAGCCCAGTCGCCGCCAGGAAGCGCCCGAGCCGCGCGGCTTGCGCCTGACCCCTTTCAGAAAGCGGGTAGTCGCTCTGGCCTTGCATTCGGCCTTCGGCGTTGGCCACGCTCTCGCCGTGCCGAACGATCAGTAGCTCCATGGCTCGAGCGCCGTGGCCACGCAACGTCGGTCGTCGTCCTGAAAGCAACGCACGGCTGCCACCTCACCTGCGCCCACGCGCCCGGCCGTTACGCGCAGCGCGTGCCGTAGCGCCATGTCATCGCAGTCATCGCAGCGCGCCGAGACCTGTCCGAGCCCGCGGCGGCCCACGGAGGCGATGCTCGTCTCCGCCACGCGATCGTAGGTGCGCGCCGGCCAGCGGCGAGCTTCCTCGAGGGGCTCGAAGCTCACCTGAATCCGCGCTCCATCCTGCGGGCGTGGCT
>JAEYOT010000844.1 GCA_023411445.1 Pseudomonadota bacterium | reverse complement strand
TAAGACTTGTCCTACCGCGCGCGACAGCCCCCGACGCAGTCCCAGCTTCCCGCGGCCGAGCGCGGCCGCGATCTCGACCGGGACCTCGGTGATGGCCTCGGCCATGCGCGGATCATTGGCTTCCTCGGCCTCCCCGTCGCTGTCCTTGGCTGCGCTCTCCAGCGCCTCGGCGCCCATGGCGATCGCGATGCGGGCGTCGCCGGGGATGCCTTCGAACGCGCACTCGGCGCGGAGCCCATCCGGGAACGTGGCGTCGCGCTCGTCGCCCGCCGGAATGCTGCGCGCGGACGTGGTGCGGAGCGCGATCCCGACCTCCGAGCGCACGGCTTCGGCGAAGTCGTCCGCCAGCTTGCGCGCGAGCTTGCCCACCAGGGCGGCTTGCGCCAGCGTGAGATCGGCGCCGATGCCGCTGCTGGCCGTCTTTTCATTGCCGCCGAGCGCGCCTTCCAGCATCACGCCGAGCGCCTCGGGACCGACCGTGAGGCAGGCCCAGGCTGGGCCGTCTTCGGCCTCCAGCAAAATCTCGTAAATGGGTCCGCGCTGGACGACGCGTTCCGCCCCCAGGTCGACGATGCAGACTGGCTCGGGCACGAGCCGCGCACGTCGCTTGACCAGAAATGGCAGGGTCTTTCTCGCCCCGCGCGCAAAACGCTGAGCCACGTGGCTCATGGCGTACATGGCACCCTTGAGGTGCCGCTCTCTACCCGTGAGGTCGACGCGCCTGAGGTTGTCTTCTGCTTCGGCGAAGGCTGGCATCGTCTGCCCTTCTATTGGGCCACGAAATCGGTGATCACGACGCGCTTCGCTCGCTTCTTGCCCGTGGCAGCGATGAGCTCTTTGTTCAGGTCCTTCACCACCTGGGCGAAGTTCTTGGGGTCGGAGAGCTGCTCGAAATCGCGCGTGCGAAAGTAGGCGATGGCAGCTTCACGGGCTCGCGGTACGTAGGCCTTGAAATCGGCCTCCTTGGTCGTCTCGCTGAGCTCGATGGTGATGCCGACCTTGATGTGCCGGATGCTGCCGGTAGCGTCCCGGGTGTCGACCACGATCGCGTCCAGATTGTAGACGCCGTGAACGTCACCAGCGGGCGGCTTCTTCCTGGGCTCCTCGTCTTCCGCGGGCTCATCGCTCTCGTCCCCCTGCCCTGCGGACTCGTCTTCGGCTTCTTCGCTCTCGGCCGGCTTGTGCTCGGCGCTCTTGGCGGCGCCGCCCAGGTACTTGGGAGCTAGTACGGCGCCGGCCGCCCCAGCACCCAAGATGAGTGCTAGGGCGACCAAGATACCGACGAGCTTTCCCTTGCCCTTCTTCTTCTCCACCGGCTTGGGCTCCGAGGCTTCTTCCGACATCTCCGTCCTCGTAAGAGCGGGGAACTATGCTCGGCGCCTAATCAGCGCTTGATGTTGATGAGCTCTTGCAGCATCTCATCAGCAGTGGTGATGGTCTTGGAGTTCGCGGAGAAAGAGCGCTGATGTTGAATCAGGCCCACGAACTCCTCGGCCAGGTCGACGTTGGAGCCTTCCAAGGTACCGGCTGAGGTCGCGCCGCGGCCGCCGCTGCCTGCCGTGCCCATGGCGGCCGTGCCGGACTCGCGCGTCTCGATCCACAAGTTCTGACCCGCGCGGCCGAGGCCGTCGTTGGAGCGGAACTTGGCGATGGCGAGCTGCGCCATCGCGATCTTCTGGCCGTTCGTGTACAAGCCTTGGACCACGCCCGTGCCGTCGATGGCGACGCCCGCGAAGTCACCGGAGGCGTAGCCGTCTTGGTCCTGGCTGGACACGTTCGACGGGGAGCCGAACTGAGTCGTGCCGTCCAGACCGGTGCCGCCATCGGCGGTGCCCGTGCCGAAGTTCAGGTTGATGGCCTGGCCCTGCGTCGCGCCGCCGGCCCAGTCGGCCGTGATGGTGAGACCGGTGCTCGAGTTGAGCGAGCCGTCGGTGTTGAAGGTCAGGGTACCGGTGCCAAGCTCCACGTTGGTGCCGGCGGTGCCGCCGGTCGTCTCCGCGCCGTCGGCAATGGCGTGGTACTCCCAGGCGTTGTCCGCGGTCTTGCGGAAATAGACGTCCACCGTGTGACCGGTGCCGAGCGAGTCGTACACCGTCATGGTCGTGGAGAAGTTCGCCGTGTTGGCCGGATTCTGGAGGTCCCAAGCCACCGGGGGCACCTGTGCGCCCAGGTTGGTGGAGGTCGCGTCCAGGTTCGCGGTGATGTTCATCTCGGTCGTGGCGCGCGCCGGCAGCGCGGCGGTGGGCGCGACGATGTCCGAAATGGAGGCGGCGAAGGTGCCGTCGCCGTTGGCGGCGTAGCCCTGCACCTTGAGGCCGTTCGTGTTCGTCAGGTAGCCGTCGCGATCGATCACGAAGGTACCGGCGCGGGTGTAGAAGTTCGACGCGAGGCCGTCGACCGTGCCCTTGACCACGAAGAAGCCGTCGCCGTTCAGCGCCACGTCCGTCGAGACGCCCGTGTGCTGCAGCGTGCCTTGGGTAAACATCTGCTGGATGTCGCCCACGCGGACGCCCGAGCCCGGCAGCGCCGAGGAGGTGCCCGCCAGGATCGAGTGACCCAGCACATCTTGAAACAGCGCACGCTGGGCTTTGAAGCCCGTCGTGTTCACGTTCGCGATATTGTCGCCGACGACCCCGAGGGCTTCACCCTCGGCGCGCAGGCCAGATACGCCCGAATACATTGCTCTCAGAACCATGGAGCCCTCCAAAAGGCTTTGTTGCTACTACGGTGTTGTTGGTGGAGATTCGACCCGGAGAAGGTCGGAGACTGGTACGTTTACGCCGTTCGACAGCTGTAGAACGGGGTAACCTTTTTCGAACGACACGCCCTTGATGGTCGCTGTCGTTTCTTGGGAGACGATGACGGTGCCGTCATTGTCGTCGACCGCTCGGATGCTCACCGAATAGGAGCCAGCCGGCTGCACGACGCCGGCGTCACTGCGGCCATCCCATTGAATCTTGTTCACGCCGGCGTTACGCGCGCCCAGGTCCAGCGTGCGCACGGTGCGCCCGTTCTGATCCTGGATCGTGACCACGGTGCGGGCGCTGGCGCGATCTTGGTTGAACGCCACGGGCGTGCCCAGACCGGCGCCGTCGGTCGTGATCAGCGTGCCCCTCACGGTGGCGACGCTGCCGACCATGTTGACGACGTTGGAGTTCGCCAAGCCCTGGTTCTGCAGCATCATCTGGTCGAGCCGGTCGTTCACGCCCATGCTCTGCTCGAGCGACGAGAACTGAGCCAGCTCGGCCACGAACGCCGAGTTGTCTTGTGGCTTGAGCGGGTCCTGGTTCTTCAGCTGCGCCACGAGCAGCTTGAGGAAGGCGTCGCGACCCAGGGCCTTGTTGCCGCCGAGCGCGCTCGTCAGGTCCGGGACGCTGGTAGTGGTGGTGTTGACGGGGGCGACCATGCTCTCAACCGATCAGCTGCAAACGTTTCTGATCCCGCTTCTGCGTCTCGGGACCGTGCTGCGCCGAACCTTGCGGATCGGTTGGCTGCTTGGGAGCCGAGGGGTTCGAACGCCTTTGAGCAAGAACGGTGCCGACCTGACTGGCCTGCACGATATTGAGCGTGTGTACGCTCAAGCCCGCGCTCTCCAGCGCGCTGCGCAGCGCGCGCGCGTCGGGCACGATTTCACCGATATCTCGCTCGTTTTGCAGGCCGATCACCACGCGCAGCGCGTCGCCCTCGCGATCCAAAGTCACCGACAGCTCACCCAAATGGCCGCCGTCCACGCGCAGCGTGAGCCGCTCGGGAGCCTTCGCTTCCGACTCACCGCCGGTCGAAGCGCCAACGGAACCGCTATGGGGTGTCAGATCTCCGGCGCTCGGGCGCCAAGCGTTCGGCGGCTCCACCTCCCCGACCGGGAGCGGGTTCGGCGCGTGCACACGCTCTGCGAGCGCCACCCACAGCGCCGCCGCTGCTTCGCCGCGACGCTCGAGCTGCTCGTCTTCGCGCGCAATCGGACCCGCCGCGCGCGAGAGGCCGCCGGCGCTAGCTCCGCTGCTGCCGCTCACTTGTCGGACTCCGGGCGGCGGAAGCGCAGCGCGGATAGCTCGTCTTCCAGGCGGCGCTCCGCCTTGAGCTCTTCACTCGCCTCTTGGGCTTGGATGCGCTCGGAGAGCAGCTCGACCTTCTTCAGGTCCGCTCGCGCCATCATCACCGCGCCCTGCGCCTTGCGCGTCTCGATCGCGGCGCGCGCGGCATCCAGCTTGGCCTGCTCCAGGCGCTTCTGGCGGCTCTGCACCCACTCGCTGACTTCGATCCAGTTGCTGGCGCTGAGCGCCTCGCCTTCCTCTGCCAGCTTGAGACGCGACTGGGCAGCCTCCTCCAGCTCCCGCCGCTTCTGCTCCTCGAGCGAGAGCGCGCGCTGCTCGGCCACGCGCGTGTCGCTGAGCTGCGCCACGCGCTTGTCGAGCTCCTTCTCACGCAGCGTGACGACCTTCTCGATGCGCGTGCGGCGCGGGCTCATTTACGGCCTCCGCGCGCCTGTTGTTGCTGCTGCGCGAACGCCGCGAGCTGGGCCAAGTGCTTGATGCTCTGCTCGGCCGGGACGCCGTCAGTCACCTTCTGGCGTAAGAAATTATCGATGTGCGGCTGGGCCGCCACCGCCAGGTCGACGCGAGGATCGCTGCCGGCGACGTAGGCGCCCACCTGAATCAGGTCCTGCGCGTCGCGGAACGTGCTCATCATGTCGCGCACGGTGGCGGCCGCCCGCATCACCGGCTCCGGCGAAATCTCGGGCGCCAAGCGCGAGATGCTCTTCAGCACGTCGACCGCCGGGAAGTGCCCCTTCTCCGCCAGGCCGCGCGACAGCACGATGTGGCCGTCGATGATGCTGCGCACGGAGTCGGCGATCGGATCCGAAAGATCGTCGCCCTCGACCAGCACCGTGTAAAGAGCCGTGATCACGCCGGCGCCGGGGCTGGTGCCGGCGCGTTCGAGCAGCCGCGGCAAAGCGGCGAACACGCTCGGCGGGTAGCCTTTGGTAGCCGGCGGCTCGCCCGCGGCCAGCGCGGCTTCACGCAGCGCCATCGCGTAGCGCGTGACGGAGTCCATCACCAAGAGCACGCTCTTGCCCTGGTTGCGGAAGAACTCCGCGATGGCGGTGGCGGACTCGGCGCCGCGCGCACGCACCAGCGGCGGCATGTCGCTGGTGGCGGCGACGACCACGCTGCGGGCCAGGCCCTCCGGGCCGAGCGAGCTCCGAATGAAGTCGTTCAGCTCGCGACCGCGCTCGCCGATCAGGCCGACCACGTTCACGTCCGCCTGGCACGTCCGGCAGATCTGCCCGAGCAAGGTGCTCTTACCCACACCAGCGCCCGCGAAGATGCCCATGCGCTGCCCCACGCCCAGCGGCAGCATGGCGTCGATCACGCGCACGCCGGTCGAGAGCTGGTGGTCGATGGGCTTACGGCCGAACGCGGGGGGCGGCGGCGCGTTCACCGGCATCACGCGCTCGGGATCGATCGCAGGCCCACCGTCCAACGGTCGCCCGAAGGAGTCCACCACGCGCCCCAGCAAGTCGAAGGAGCACGGGATGGTGGCGCCCCGCATCATCCGCACGGCGCGCGCGCCGGGCCGAATCCCGACCAGCGGTCCGAGCGGCGTGGTCAGCAAGCTGCCGCCACGAAACCCGACGACCTCGACGTCGAGCTGAGCGCCCGAGCCATCCTGGATCAGCAAGGTGTCGCCGACGGCAGCGTTCAAGCCGCCCACCTCGACGATCAAACCTACGACATCCGACACCACCCCCTCAGGGGTGTGAACCGCAGCAGTCCGACAACGTTCGATGAGCCGGTCGAGCATTCCCGCGCCGGACCTTGCAAGCAGCGCGCCCACGAAAGCGCTGCCTCAAAGCGAGAGGCTCAGCCGCCTACCGGCTGCGAGTCGGGTCGCAGCGCGTGCAGCAGCGTCGCCAGGCGCGTCTCCACGGATTCGTCGACGTGGCCGAGCTCGGTCTCCACCAGGCAGGCGTACTCGGGGAGCTGAGGCTCCACGCGCACCTCCGCGCGTGAGCCGCGGTCGATCAAGCGCTGCTCCAAGCTGGCGCGCTGGCTCTCGAAGCCCTGCCCCAGCCGAACCAGCAGCCGATCGTGCTTGCCCAGCGCCTCCACGCCCTCGCGCACCAGGTCGAACACCAGCTGCGGGTGCAGGCTGATTTCGCGGGCGATCACCCGCCGGGCGATCACGGCCGCTAGCTCCGCCAATTGGCTGGCGGTCTGCTCGAAGACGCGTTGACGCTCCTGCGCCAAGAGCTCCACCGCGTCCTCGAAAGCTTGAATCAGCTCCGGATCCACGGTGGCGATCGGCGCTGTCGTGATCGGGTTCGGCTCCGCCAGTGGGAAATGCTCCGGGGGCGGCAGCGTCGGCGGCCGGCCCGGAGGAGGAGCCGCCTCGGATGGCCGCAGCGAGCGCTGCTGCGGCGGCATTTCGCCCAGCTCTTGCCGAACCGCGTCCACGAACTCCGAGGGCAACGGCGGCGGCTTCAGCGAGGGCTCGCGCCGCCCGGCGTTTTTCTGCGACGAAGGCAGCCAGCTCGGCTGGCGACGCGCTCCTCCCGACACTTGAGCGAACTTGGCACGACGAGGAGCTTCCGGCATGGGCTCAGCTTCAAACCATCGCATTTTGATCGTTCTCGAGAGAGATCGTGCCCTCGGCGTCCAGCCGTAGCGCCACCTCCACGATCTCGCGCTGCGCCGCTTCCACGTCGGAGAGGCGCACGCCGCCCATGATTTCCATATCTTCTTTGATACGTTCGGCCGCGCGCTTGCTCATGCTGGCGAAGATGTGATTGCGCAGCGTCTCCGACGCCGTCTTCATGGCCATGGTCAGGCGCTCCACCGGCACGCTCTCCAAGAGCGAGCGCAAGGCGCGGGCGTCGAGCGCGTTCAAGTCCTCGAACGTATACATGGCCTTGCGGATCTCGCTGGCCAGCTCGGAGTTGCCTTCCTCGATGGTGCCGAGCAGCTGCTCGCCCGTCTCGCGGCCCAGGCGGCGCACCAGCGCGGCCGAGCGCGCGATGCCGTTGACCTCCATCACCGAGCCGGTCTGCGTGACCGGCAGCTCCGCGGACAGCGCGCTGGCCACGTCCTCCAGCAGGCTGGCCGGCACCTCGCTCATGGTGCCGAGGCGCTCCAAGATGGCCGGTCGCAGCGCCTGCGGCAGGGCCTCCAGCACTCGGGCCGCCTTCTCGTTGTCCAGCTGCGACAAGATCGCGGCGACCAGCTGCGGGTGCTCGTTTTCCATGACCGAAGCCAAAGCGCTCGGCTCGGCCTGCGCCAGGCGCTCCAGCGCCGTGGCCTCGGTCTCCAAGAAGATGGCCTGCGCCGCGGGCTCGCCCAGGGCCGTGCCGGCCAGCTTGCGCAGGTAGCGCATGCCGCCCTTCGGCACCGCCACCGCGCTCCGGCTGCGCTCGATGAACTCAGCGTACAGGCCGTCGAGCGCGCTGGTGGGGACGGCTCGCAGCCCCGCGGCGGCGTCGCGCAGCTTCTTGACGTCCTCCGGATCCATCTCGGCCAAGATCGGCGTCGCCGTCGCCTCGTCCAAGGAGAGCAACATGAGCACCGCTTTCTGAGGTCCGGACAGCGACAAGGCCTGCATCTACCTTGCCTGACCCTTGCGATTTACGTGCCGCGTCTTCAGGCCGCCGACGACGTCGGCAGCGCGGCCGGTTGCTCGGAGAGCCAGGCCTTGAGCACGACGGCGGCGGTAGCGGGATCTTTAGCGGCCAGCTCGAGCGCGTGGGCGCGGATTTCGCCGGCGATTTCCGGCTCCTCCAGCAAGCGCTGGCGCTCGTCAGGCGGTAGCGCTGCGGCGGCCGCGGCCATCTCCGGGCCAGAAGCGCCGAGCTCGGCCAGCACCCTGACCGGGTCGACCGGGACGGGCGTGAGGACGGGCGCCACCGCTGGCTTCTTCGTGCGAAACACCAGCACCAGCGTGCCCAGCACCAAGATCAGGCCGGCTGCCCCGATCGCGTACGGCAGCCAAGGCTTGTCGCCGAACAGACCGACGGGTGCGGGCGGCTCATCGCCGTCGAGCTTGGCAAACTGCGTGGCCTGCACCGTCACGGTGTCGCCGCGCTCCTGATCGTAGCCCACCGCGCGCTTCACGACCTCCTCGAGCGCCTTCACCTCGTCCGGTGGCAGCGGGGAAAACGCGAGCTTATCGCCCTTCTTCACGTAGCGGCCGTTGAGCAGCACCGCGACGCTCAAGCGCCGAATGTCGCCGGCCGGCGTGGTGGTCTTCTGTACGACCTTTTGCACTTCCCAGTTGCGGGTCTGGCTGCGAACCGCGCCGCCGCCGCCGCCCGCCGGCGTTTCGGCCGCAACCGGGCCTTCACCCTCGGCGTCCGGCAGGTTCGTCTTGGCGCCAGGAACACCGGCCACACCGGCGTCCCCGCTCGCGACGCCCTCTTCGACCTTGTGCTCGCTGCGTAGGGCCGTCTTGGTCGGCTCGTACAGCTCTTCGGTCTTCTCGCGAGCGGCGTTGTCCAGGTGCACGTTGACGCGCACGTCGGCGTTGCCGGGGCCTAGCACGCGCTCCAGCTGCGCCTGGGCCTCGCGCTCCAGCTGGCTGGAGAGCAGCCGCGCCTGCTCGGAGCTGAGATCGGCCAAATCTCCGGCACCCCGAGCGTCAGAATTCGGACGGTGCAGGGTCACACCTTCGGTGCTCACCACCGACACGCGATCCTTGCTCAGGGTCGGCACCGCGGCGGACACCAAGTGCACGATGGCAGCGACCTCGCGGCGGCCGAAATTGTGGGAGTTTTCCAGCTTCACGACGACGGACGCCGAGGCGGACTCGTCGCGAGCCGCAAATAGCCGGCGCTCCGGCAGCACCAAATGCACGCGCGCGGCTTTGACGCCGTTGACGCTCATCACGCTGCGCGCAAGCTCGCCCTCGAGGGCGCGGCGCAGGTTCACCTGCTGCTCGAACTCGGTCGCGCCGATCTTGCTGCGGTCGAAGATCTCGAAGCCGACGCTGCCGCCGTGGGGCAGACCCGCCGCCGCCAGCTCCAGCCGCAGGCCCGGGACGCGCTCCTCCGGCACCATGATCATCGTGCCGTTGCTCTCGAGCTTGTACGGAACCTGAGCGGTTTTCAGCTTTTCCACGATCGCGGCGGCGTCTTCCGTCGCAAGCTCGCTGTACAAGGTGCCGTAGGTCACGCGGGTTCCCACCACGCTCACGGCCAGCACGCCGACGAGCGCGATCGCGGTCACGGCGACCAGGGCGATCCGCTTCGGCGTCGGTAGCGACGCCCAGAAGTCGGTCAGCTGTTTCAGGAAAGTACGCGCCTTTTCGGGCATTTTCTAAACGTCTTCTGGTGGAGCGCCACCGGTCAAATCTGCATGCGCCACAGCTCGTAGAACGCGTCGATCACCTTGTTGCGGACGCTGCCCACCAGCTTCAGCTGAATATCGGCTTCGGTAAGCGCAAGCATCGTGCCGTGGATGTCGTCGGACTGACCGGCGGCGAACGCCTCGCCCGCCGCCTGCGCGTGGTTGATGCGCTGGTTGGCGAGCGCTGCCGCGGAAGCGAGCATTTCGCTGAAAATCTCCGCGCCCTCGCCCGCGACCTCGCTGCCAGCAGCCGGAGTGACCTCGGTTTGAGGCAGCACCAGCGGCAGCGTCGGTGTCGCGGAGATGGGGCTCATACCGCGCGACCAATCCCGATGGCGCTCTTGGCCATCGCCTTGACCGACTCAATCGACGTGACGCCCGCCTCGTAAGCGCGGGAGGCAGTGATCATATTGACCATCTCCTCGACCGCGTTCACGTTCGGATACTCCACGTAGCCGGCCGCGTTGGCGTCGGGGTGGCCCGGCTCGTACACCAGCATGCCGGGGCGCTGGTCGGCTTCGATCCGCTGCACGTTGACCAGCGAGACGCCGGCGTCCGCCCCGAGCACGCCCTGCTCGCGATCCAGCGGAATCGCCTGAAATACCGGGTCCAGCCGACGGTAAGGACCGCCGCCCTCCACCTGCGTCGTGCGGGCGTTGGCCAGGTTGGAGGCGATGGTGTTCATGCGCACGCGCTCGGCCGAGAGGCCCGAGGCAGCGACTTCCAAAGCACTGAAAACACCCAGCATTTACTCACGCTCCTTTCGCGTCGCCCACGGCGTACGCCAGCTGCCGAAGCTCCGCCGACACGATGGCCGACACGGTGTCATATCTAAGTTGGTTCGCCGCGACCTTGGCGGCTTCGCGGTCGAGCGACACGTAGTTGCCGTCGTTGCCCGCACCCGCCGAGAGATCATCGAAGATGCGTCCTTGCAAGTCCGCTGCCCCGCCGCCAGGAGCCTGAAAATGGGCGCCGTTGGTGCGCTCCATCGCGACGTTCAGCGCAGTGCCGAAGCTGCCAGCGGCATCGACGCGGCGGAGATCGTGCGGCTTGTAGCCAGGTGTATCGACGTGTGCCACGTTCGACGCCAGCACCGTGTGTCGCTCGAGGTGGTAGTCGAGCGCTGCGTGCAGGGGGGCTACCGCGCTGAACAAGTCGGACATCGCGCTGGGGCATCAGCACGGCGCATGCCAAAGGCGCGCTGCCAAAACTTTTTCCTCAAGGGTTCGCTCAGGCCCCCGTTCACCCTGTCCGAATCGCCCCGAGCCGCCCTGGGTTAAACGCTACCCAGGAGGGTCAAACGTAACTTTCTTACGTTTTTCCCGAGAGATGCTGGCCGATTCTCAGTTTGACCCACCTCCGGCTGGGTTCTGCTCGACCCGGATACGCTGTGCGCTCATGTAACCTCGCGACATCACACGTAACCCTCCGGGGCGCTCTATAAGCTCATCGCTTCTCGAGCGATCTGCACGAGCGCCAAACAGTCGACGCCCCAGTCACCGGGATTCTGACGCTTGGCCCAACCATTGCTTAGGGCACCGTCGACTTCGAGGAGGACCCGACACCCATGTACGATAGCCAAGCCCCGGTAGCCGATGTTTCGACGAACGAGTTCAGCGCGCTCGAGTCACCCTCGGGTGTGGTGTGCGCCGGCGCGCTCGTCGACACCGACGGGGCGGTAAACGCGGACGCTGACGAGCTCGACGCGGAGGACGCGCCGCTCGCGCTCGAGGCAGCTCCGGAAGTGCCCGAGCCGCAGCTGCTACCGGCGAGCATGCAAGGCGTCATCGGCTTGTCCGAGTCGCTGGTCGAGGTCTACCGCGTGATCGATCGCGTCGCCGACACCACCTGCACCATCTTGGTCACGTGCGAGTCCGGCTCCGGCAAGGAGCTGGTCGCGCGCGCCGTGCACAAAGCCAGCCCACGCGCCAACAAGGCTTTCGTCGCCGTCAACTGCGGCGCGATCCCGGAAGCGCTGCTGGAGAGCGAGCTGTTCGGTCACGCGCGCGGCGCCTTCACCGGCGCTCACGCCAACAAGGTCGGACGCATCGCGCTGGCCGAAGGCGGCACGCTATTCCTCGACGAGATCGGCGAGATGCCGATGTCATTGCAGGTCAAGCTGCTGCGCGTCCTGCAAGCGCGCGAGTATTCGCCGGTGGGCGACAACCGCACGCTGAAGGCGGACGTTCGCATCGTCGCCGCCACCAACGTCAATCTGGAGCAAGCCGTGCAAGCCGGCACGTTCCGCGAGGACCTGTACTACCGCCTGAACGTCATCCACCTGAACGTGCCCGCGCTGCGCGAGCGTCCGGAAGACGTGCCGCTGCTCATGCAGCACTTCTTGAAGAAGGCAAAGGAGCGCGTCGGTCGCGTCAACATCCAAGGCATCTCGCGCGCGGCCGCGCAGATCCTGGCCGAGTACCAGTGGCCCGGCAACGTGCGCGAGCTAGAGAACACCGTCGAGCGCGCCGTGCTCTTGTGCCAGGGCGCCTTGATCGAGCCCAAGGATCTGCCGCAGCGTCTGTGCGGCCTCGGCGTCGAGAAGCGCATGTCGCCGCGCCTGCCCGACACCGGCTTGGATCTCCGCAACGCGGTCGAGTCCTTCGAGAACCAGCTCATCCGTCAGGCGCTCGAGCGCACGAAGTGGAACAAGAAGCAGGCCGCGTCGCTGCTCGGCCTCAACCGCACCACGCTGGTCGAGATGCTCAAGCGTAAACGCATCAACCCGCGCGCCGCCTGACAACCTCGCTCAGGCTTGGCCCGCATGTTGCTGCAGCGGGGCTCGTGAAGACTCGTATCGCTTGGGTAGCGGCGGCGCTCGCCACGCTCGGGCTGTCTCTCCCGGCGCACGCCGAGGAGCTGTTGATGGACGGCAACTTCGGCATCGGCACGGGGCTCGAGGGCGGCGATCCAGGCACCGGCCTGGAGTGGCGCCGCGCGCGGCTCCGCGTGCTGGGCGGCGTAGACCTGCGCAGCGACGAGGGACCCGCAGAAGGGCTCGGGTTTCGCGCCTTCGTCGAGGTAGAGAAGCGCGCGAGCGTCGGCGCCGAGGTGCGCTACGAGCGTTGGATGGCCCGAAATTTCGCGGTCTGGGCGGGTCTGACCGGCACCGTCGCGCCCGAGACTTTGTTTGGCGGCGGCTTCGGCGCAACCGCCATCATCCCGTTCGGCAAGAAGGTCGGCCTGTTCATCGAGCCCTCCTTTCAAGCGCTGCCGCTCGGCAGCGACACACCAGGCAACTCGGTGCTGATTTGGGGCCTGCTCTCGGCGGGCGTGAGGTTCGGGCTATGAAGCTTACGCGCTGGTCCATCCTCGCGGCGCTGTTCGTCGCACCACTCGGCTCGCCTCTGGCGTGCGGCGGTGACGGCTGCTTGCGACACAGCGACTGCAGCGCCGGCCAGACGTGCAGCGCCGGCGTGTGCGTCAGTGAAAATCCAACGCCAACACCGGCAGATGGTGGTGAAGCCGGCGAGAGCTCGCGAGCGAGCGCCGGTGAAAGTACGGGCGGCACCGCTCCGCAGGCGGGTAGCGGTGGTAGCGCAGGCAGCAGCGCCGGCACGGGGGGCGGCGGCGCTGCTGCGGGCAGTACGGGCGAGGCTGGCGACGCAGGCAACGCGGGCGCGGCGAGCGCTGGCGGCGCGGCGAGTGATGGTGGAGCCGCAGGTGCTGGCGGCGCGGTAGAGAGCGGCGGAGGCGCCGGTGAGAGCGCTGCAGCTGGGTACGCCGGCGAGCTCGTCACCGAGCCAAGCATCTGACACTCGCCGTGACCTCGGCTTGACGCCAGCGCCTCGCCTTCTCGCGCGAGCAAGCTGGTTGTGGCGCAGCGTTGACCGTAGGGCCGCTCGGCTGCAGCACCAGAGCACGGCACGACTCCTGCTAACTCGAGCAGCATGTTCCGCTCATTGAACATCGCCGCAACCGGCATGGCCGCCCAGGAAACTCACCTGGAAGCCATCTCGCACAACATCGCCAACGGCAACACGGTCGGCTTCAAGAAAGAGCGGGTCGACTTTCAGGACTTGCTCTACCAAACCGTGCGGCAAGCCGGAACGCCCACCGGGCCGACCACGACGTCGCCCACCGGGCTTCAGATCGGCACTGGCGTGCGCGTGGTGAGCACTTCGCGCATCTTCGAGCAGGGCACGCTGCAGCAAACGGGCAATCAGCTGGACGTGGCCATCGAAGGCAACGGCTTCTTCGTGATTCAGCAGCCCGACGGCAACCCCGCGTACACGCGTAACGGCGCGCTGCGCACGGACGGCGAGGGACGCATCGTCAACCAGGAGGGCTTCCCGCTGGAGCCTCCGATCACGATCCCGCCCGGCACGACCGGCGTCTCGATCTCCGCCAACGGTACCGTCTCGGTGACGATGCCGGGTGAGACGATGCCGAGCGACATCGGTCAAATCATGCTCGCCGGCTTCGTCAATCCTTCGGGTCTGCAGGCGATTGGCCACAACCTGTTGGTGCCGACCAACGCCAGCGGCGAAGCGCAGCTCGGCGAGCCCGGCAGCGACGGGCGCGGCGCCTTGCTGCAAGGCACCGTCGAGCAGTCCAACGTGGACATCGTGGAGGAGATGATCGGCCTCATCAGCGCGCAGCGCGCCTACGAGATCAACTCCAAGGTCATCACCGCCGCCGACGAGATGCTGCGCGCGGCCACGCAGCTCAGGTAACGCCATGCGACGCCTCGCGCCCCTCCTCCTCACGCTGTGCTTGGT
>JAEYOT010000772.1 GCA_023411445.1 Pseudomonadota bacterium | reverse complement strand
GGGTTGCCCTCGGCCTTGGGCGGCTTGGGCGCCTCGGTCAGCGGGATCTCCTCAGCCGACGGGTTGGACCCGCCCGAAGAGTCACTGGAGCTGGGTGACGCGGCCTCGGGCTGAGCACCGCCGCACGCGCTGAGCGAAAGCGCCAGCGCGACACAGGCAGAGCCGAGGAAAGAAGTGGAACGCAGATGAATGCTGGAGAACGAGCTCATGGCGATTTCCTGGGTTGTTTACGCAGCGAGAAACCGAAAACCTGGAACCGGTTACACACCTACCTCAGGCCTTCGAATTCCGCTACTACCGAATGCGAGCCCCGGGCGGAACCCGCGCGCAATTACCCTGTAAATTCACCAACGTAGGAGAAAATTACCTAACGATCCGAGAGAACGCTGGCGGCGAATCTTACGCGCCGGCGCGAAACGCGCGCCAGCCGCCGAAGCTGCTGATCTCGCGCGCTCCCGAGAGCGCGTAGGGCTCGCAGGCAAAGCCCTTCACGAGCGAGCCGTCGCTGAGCCGCGTCATGCCGATGGTCATGGGCGCCGGAACGTGCGCTACGAAGTCGCCGAACGCAGCCTGAGTCAGCTCCCACACCTCGACCTCGATCGCGTGCGCCGCCTCACCCGGCGCGTGCACCAGACCGGGCTTGGGCGGCACGGTGTCCAGCGCGTACAGGCGGTACTCGGGTGCGGTCTGGGTCGTCTTCACCAAACGCGCGCCGCGTGAGGTGAGCTCCGGATTGAGCGGCTGTCCCGACAGGTGCGCGCCCGCTACCGCCAGCCACACGCAGCCGGGCGCGGCCTGCTCGGGACGCGCGGGCTCACCGCAAAAGCGCCGGCCGAGCTCGGCCAGCCGGCGATCGTGGAACGCCGGCGCCATGAACGTCACGCCGAAGGGCAAACCTGACTTCTTGAAACCCGCCGGCACCGCCAGCGCCGAAAGGTCCAGCAAGTTGACGAAGTTGGTGTAGGTGCCGAGCCGGGAGTTGAGCTCGACCGGATCGCTTAGCACCTCCTCGATCGTGTAGTGCGTCGGCGCCGTCGGCAGCAGCAGCGCGTCGAGGCCGGAGATGGCGGCGTGAGCGCGCAGCCGCAGCTCCGCCAGCCGGTACTCGGCGCGGAAGGCGGACTCGGCGCTGTGGTTCTTGCCGCCCTCGCAGATCGCCCGCACCACCGGATGAATGGCGTCCGGGTTACGCTTTAGCAGCTCGGCCACGGTGGTGAGGCGCTCCGCCACCCACGGCCCCGCGTAGAGCAGCGCGGCCGTCTCTCGGAACGGCGCGAAGTCGAAGCGCTCGACGCGTCCGCCCAGCTGCTCCACGCGCGCCACCGCGGCCGCAAACAGCGCCGCGCTCTCCTGATCGCCGAAGAAGTGCAGGTCCTGCTCACGCGGCACGCCGATGGTGAGCGCAGCTGCGCCCAAGCTCGGCTGCGCCTGCTCGCGACGGCTGTACGGCTCCTCCGCGTCGAACGCCGCCGAGAGCTCGAACACCAGCTCTGCATCGGCTACGTCCCGCGCGAAGACGGAGACGCAGTCCAGCGGGCGGCACGCGGGGACCACGCCGCGCGTGCTGAGCACGCCGCGCGTTGGCTTGAGCCCTACCAACGCGTTGAACGCCGCCGGCACACGCCCGGAGCCGGCCGTGTCCGTGCCGAGCGAGAACGGGACCTGCCCGGCCGCGACCGCCACGGCCGAGCCCGAGCTGGAGCCACCGGAGACGTAGCGCGCGTCGAACACCGAGCTGCACGCGCCGTACGGGGTGCGCGTCCCGACCAAGCCGGTGGCGAACTGATCCAGGTTCGTCTTGCCGATCACGATCGCGCCGGCTTGCACCAAGCGCTCCACGACCGCGGCGTGGCGTGACGGCTGGTAGCTGAACTCAGGGCAGGCGGCGGTGGTGGGTAGCCCCGCGACGTCGATGTTGTCCTTCACGGCGAACGGCACGCCGTAGAGCGGGCCGGCGCTGTCCGCAGCCTCCAGCTGCGCCAGGACCTGCTCGCGGTTGAAGGTGGAGATCCAGACCGCGCGCGGGCCGGCTTGCACGCGCTCGAGGCACTCGGTCAGCTCCTGCTCCGGGCGCTTGCTGCCGTCGCGGTAAGCCGCCACCAGCGCGGCGATCGTGGCGCTCATGGCGCCTCCTCGCGCAGCACCGCCACCGCTTGACCGGGCGCGACGGCGTGACCTTCCGCCACGAGCAGCTCCAGCACCACGCCGTCCTTCGGCGCCTCTACCGCGATTTCCATCTTCATGGACTCCACGATCATTAGGGTTTGACCGCGCCGCACCCGCTCCGACGGCTTGACCGCCAGCTTCCACACGCTGCCGGGCACGTGCGCCTCCACTGCTTCCGCGCCGGGCGGCAACACCCCCGTCGCGGGCCCTGCGCCTTGGCTGCTCACCTCACTGCTGAAGCTGAGCTGCCCGCTCTCGAGCCAGCGCTGCCGCTCGGCTTCGAACGCCGCTTGCTGCTGCGCTTTGAACGCCGAGATCGGTGCTTGGTTGTCAGCCAAGAAGCGCTCGTAGTCCCGCAGCTTGAACACGCCTTCTTCGATTTGGATCTCGACCTTGCCGTACGGGAAGGCCTCGCGCATCTCCAGCAGCTGCTCGGCCGAGACCGGGTAGAACCGGATTTGATCGAAGAAGCGCAGGAGCCAGGGCGCGCCGGGCTGAAAGCGCGAGGTCGTGCGGAAGCGATTGTACACCTGCAGCGTGCGACCGACGAATTGGTAGCCGCCCGGCCCCTCCATGCCGTAGATGCACATGTAGGCGCCACCGATGCCGACCGCGTTCTCCGGCGTCCAGGTGCGGGCGGGGTTGTACTTCGTGGTGACCAAGCGGTGCCGCGGATCCACCGGCGTCGCGACCGGCGCGCCCAGGTACACGTCGCCGAGCCCCAGCACGAGGTAGCTGGCGCCGAAGACGGTGCGGTACACGTCGTCGACGGAGGCGAGGCCGTTGATGCGCCGAATGAACTCGATGTTGCTCGGGCACCACGGCGCGTCGGGGCGCACGGACGTCGTGTACTTGGAGATGGCGAGCTGCGTCTGCGGATCATCCCAGGACAGCGGCAGGTGCACGGTGCGGGTAGGCACCTGCACGTCGTCGATGCTGCCCAGCTCGCGCTCGGCGGTCTGCAGCGCCGAGAGCAGCGTCGACAGCGACAGCTCGTGGTTATCGTAGTGGATCTGCAGCGAGCGCACGCCGGGCGTCAGGTCCACGATCCCGGGCAGACGGCACTGCTGCACCCAGGTCATCAGCGCATGCACGCGGAAACGCAGCCGCAGATCCAGCACCAGCGGGCCGTACTCGACCAGCAGGTAGCGATCGCCCGCGCGCCGGTAAACCACCTGCACGGACTCCTCGGAGGCCGGCAGCGTGAGCTGGACCGCGCCGCTGACCGGTGCGGCGCGCAGCGCGGGGAGCGGCGCCGGAGCGCCTCGCTGCGCCACCAGCTCGTTCTGCGCGAGCTCGAGCGCTGCAGCGTCCGCAGGCTCGAGCGGCACGAAGCGAACCCGATCGCCGGGCCGCAGCTGGCCCATCTTCCACAGCTCCGCGCTGGCGACCACGCCCGGGCACACGAAGCCGCCCAAGCTCGGACCGTCCGGCCCGAGCAGGATCGGCATGTCACCCGTGAAGTCGATGGCGCCGATGGCGTAAGCGACGTCGTGGATGTTCGAGGGGTGGAGCCCGGCTTCGCCGCCGTCTGGGCGGGCCCACTCCGGCTTGGGCCCGATCAGGCGCACGCCGGTGCGGTTCGAGTTGTAGTGAACCTCCCACTCCGTCGACAGGAGCATCTCGATGTCGCGGGGGGTGAAGAAGTCCGGCGCGCCGTGCGGGCCGTACAAGATGCCCAGCTGCCAGCTGCGATCGATCGCCGGCTGGTCCCGCTCTGGCAGCGCGCGCGGCTCGTCCACCACCTCCTCGCCGAAGTGCAAGATGTCGCCGCGACGCAGGACGCGACCGCCGTGCCCGCCGAAGCCGCCCAGCGTGAACGTGGTGCGGCTGCCCAGGTACTCCGGCACGCTGAGCCCGCCGCGCACCGCCAAGTAAGCGCGCGCACCAGCGCCCTCGATCTTGGACAGCCGCAGCGTTTGGCCCTTCTTGACGCTGATGGGCGTGAAGCGCAGTACGGGCTCGCCGTCGAGCGTCCCAGCCATGTCCGCGCCCGTCAGCGCGATGACGGCGTCCGCCGCGAACGCTAGCGTCGGCCCAGCCATGGTCAGCTCCAGGCCGGGCGCGCCCTCCGCGTTGCCTACGATACGGTTGGCGAGGCGTAGCGACAGCGCGTCCATCGGCCCCGAGGGCGGGATGCCGACGTCCCAGTAGCCGAGGCGCCCAGGGTGATCGACGACGATGCTGAAGGTGCCCGGCGCGAGCACCTCGACGCTGCGCGTGGTGAACTGCACGCCCTTCAGGTGCGCGGTCGTCACTTGGCCGCTCACGAGCACGGGGTCCGTGGCCAGCTGCGCCAGGTACTCCAGGTTGGTCTCGATGCCCGAAACGCGCGTCTCGCTCAGCGCCTGGCGCAAGGCAGCGAGCGCCGCTGGCCGGTCCGCGGCGTGCACCATCAGCTTGGCCAGCAGCGGATCGTAGAACGGCGACACCTCGGTGCCGCGCTCGATCCAGGTGTCGACGCGCACGTTTGGCAGCACCACCTCCGTAAGCAAGCCCGAGCTGGGCTTGAACTCACGCGCCGGATCTTCGGCGTACACCCGCACTTGCACGGCGTGGCCGCGCGGCTCTCGCCCGCGAAGCTCGCTCAAGTCAGGCGGCTCACCGGCGGCGGTGCGGATCATCCACTCCACCAGGTCCACGCCCATGACGAGCTCGGTCACGCCGTGCTCCACCTGCAGGCGTGTGTTCACCTCGAGGAAGTAGAACTCGTTGCGCTCGGCGTCGAAAACGAACTCCACCGTGCCAGCGGAGCGGTAGCCGACGCTCTTGCCCAGCACCACGGCCGCCTCGTGCAGCTGGCGGCGCAGGCTCGGGTCCAGGTTGGGCGCGGGCGTCTCTTCGATCACCTTTTGGTTGCGACGCTGGGCGGAGCAGTCACGCTCGCCGAGCGCGATCACGTCACCGCGACCGTCACCGAACAGCTGCACCTCGATGTGGCGAGCGCGCTCGACGAAGCGCTCCAGGTACACGCTGGCGTCGCCGAAGTTGTTCTGGCTCAGGCGCCGCACCGTGTCGTACGCGGCGGCCAGCTCGGCCTGGTTCCGGCACAGTGACATGCCGATACCACCGCCGCCGGCGGAGCTCTTCAGCATGACCGGGAAGCCGACTCGCTCTGCCTCGCGCTCTGCCTCCTCCAGGCTGGCGAGCAGCTCGCTGCCTGGTAAGAGCGGCACGCCAGCGGCCTTGGCCAGGGCGCGCGCCGTGTGCTTCAAGCCGAATTTGCGGATTTGCTCCGAGCTGGGGCCGATGAAGGCGACGCCCGCCGCCTCCGCAGCCTCGGCGAAGGCGGTGTTTTCACTGAGGAAGCCGTAGCCCGGGTGCACCGCTTCTGCCCCGGACGAGAGCGCGGCGGCCAGCACGGCCTCGGCGTTCAGGTAGCTCTGCTTGGCGGGGGCGGGGCCGATCGGTATGGCGACGTCGGCGTCGAGCACGTGGCGAGAGTGACGGTCGGCCTCGGAGTAAACCGCGACCGAGCGTATGCCCATGCGCTTCAGGGTACGGATGACGCGGCAAGCGATTTCGCCGCGGTTGGCGATCAGAACGGTCTTGAACATGGCGCTCGCGAGAGCTGGGGACGAACGCGAAGAATCAGGAAGCCAGAGGACCCGAACCGCTTCGTAGACATCACCGGTTCAGTGTTGTTGGTAACCAGGGGCTCAATCCTGATTTGCCAAGATTGGCCCGGGCCCTCGGGCTTCTCGATTCTTCGGGTTCTCGAGTTGAGTTACGGGTGAGGTGTTCCTAGCGCTGCCAGACGAGGACTCTGATCGGTGTGGGGTTGTAGCCGTTGCAGGGGTTGTTCAGCTGCGGGCAGTTGGAGATGAGGACGCGCACGTCACGCTCTGCCCTGAGCTCGACGTAGCGACCGGGCCCGGACACGCCGTCCTCGAACGTGAGCTTGCCTTGCGGCGTCACCGGAACGTTCATGAAGAAGTTGACGTTGGCCGTGATGTCGCGCTTGCTCAGATCTTTGGTGCAGCAAGCGGCCGTCAGCAAGAAGGTGTCACGGCAGGCGTGCATGTACTTCTTCTCGATCGCGTAGCGCACCTGGTTGGACTCGGCTGCGCAAGCGCCGCCCAGCGTGTCGTGACGCCCGCAGGTGTCGGCCACGATCGTCATCAGCACGTCGCCGTCGATCGACAACAGCCGGGTACCCGTGGTCAGGTAGATGTTGCCCTGCTCGCGTACGGTATCGACCGCGCTGTAGCGGTTACTGGGATCGTGCGCGTCGTAAAACAGCGTATCCGCGGCCTGGTTGCCCTCCATGTCCACGATGCGGAAGATCTGCCCGCGCTCGATCACGCGCGTGAAGCCTTCGCCGGCCGGCACGATTTGATCGAAAATGGCCTGCTCCGGCAGGAGTTTGCTCTCGACTAGCGCCATGGCTCAGGCCCTCCCCGCGAAGTAGCTCTCGGTGAGCGTGAAACCGCGCTCGTTCTCGGGGCGCGACAGGCGGCAGGGATCGTCCGCGGCCGCCGGCGCGCCGCTGTGCACGCTGAGCAGGGCCGGCTTGGGCGCGTAGGTGGTAGCAGGATCCAGCGGGTGCGGCGTGTTCGACAGCACCACCAGCGTGTTCATCTCGGCGCGCAGCTCCACGTAGTCACCAGGCTTGGAATGGCCCGGCACGAAGCTCAGCTGACCTTCCTCGTCCACCACGACTTTGACGAAGAAATTCACGTTGGCCACGATGTCACGCTTGCCCAGATCGTATTTGCCCAACTCGACGATGAAGTTGTCGCGCGTGTTGCGGAAGCGATCGTTTCGCAGCTCTTGGTAGCGGCCCTCGCCGAACTTGGCGCGGACGTGCGCGGCGGTGCTGTGGCCGGTGATGGTGTCGTGCCAGCCCACGCTGTCCGCCGTGACCGAGCAGAGCACCCGGCCCATGTCGGAGTACAAGACGAAGCCCTCCGTGACGCGCGCGATGTGCTGCGCCTTCAGCGTGTCGGGCATGTTGTAGCGCTCGCTGTGCTCTTCGGCGTTGTAGAACAGCGCCGCGACGGCCGCGCCGCCCTCGACGTCCGTCAAGCGTAGGCGCTGGCCACGGCGCAGGACGCGCGACCACATCTGGCCTCCGCGCAAAGGCTCTTCCAGGATCAGCTGAGACTCGGTCATCTTCGTCGTGCCTTCTCCTGCGCAGGAAAGGTCGACGTAGAGCAGCGCTCGCGCGGTGGCCTCAGCCAACCGGACCTGGCAGGAACTTCAGTGCCGGGTCGTCCCGGCATTGTGGCCCGTCGCGAGCCGGGTCGTCCCGGCTCAGGCTTTGCGAAGCGCTGCGGCGTTAGGCCGCAACGACACCCAGTTTCTCCGTAGAATGTTTCGGGAAGGTTTCACGATGGTGAATCAACTGCTCGAGCCGCTTTTTCGTGGCCAAGAAGTGCCCGGATAGGAACTGCTCGCTGCTCCGGGGCCTCGCCACCGGCACCTCGATGATCTCCAGAATCCGGCCTGGGTGGGCGCCCAGCACGACGATGCGGTCCGAAAGGTAGATGGCCTCGTCCAAGTCGTGCGTGATGAACAGGACGGTCACGTCCACCGCTTCCCAGATCTTGAGCAGGTGAGCCTGCATGCTCGCGCGCGTCTGCGCGTCCAGCGCGCCGAAGGGCTCATCCATGAGCAGGATGCGCGGCTCGTTGGCCAGCGCCCGCGCGATCGCCACGCGCTGCTTCATGCCGCCGGAGAGCTGCGACGGGTAGTGCTCGGCGAACTTGGTCAAGCCGACCACGTCCAGCCAGTCCATGGCTTGGCGCTCGGCCTTCGGCTTGGGCACGCCCTTCATCCTGGGCCCGAACATGACGTTTTCCTTCACGTTCAGCCAGGGGAACAGCGTGTAGCCCTGAAACACCATCCCGCGATCCGCGCCGGGCTCTCCCACCTCCTTGCCGTCGATGGTGATGGAGCCACCCGAGCACGTCTCGAGCCCCGCCACGATGCGAATCAGCGTGGATTTGCCGCAGCCTGACGGGCCGATCACGCTGATGAACTCGCGCTGGCGCACGTCGAAGCTGATCTTGGATAGGGCTTGCACCGGTCCCTGCGCGCTCTCGAACTGGCGAGATACGGCCGACAGGCTCATCACCACCGGCCGCGAGCGGATCTCGGCCAGGCGAGAGGATACCTCCTCGGTCAGGTGCAAGTAGCTGGGCAGCTCGAGACGATCGTCAACCGACATGGGCTTCCTTCTCCGGGGCCTCTTGGAGGGCCGCGATGGGCTGGCGCGACAGCACCTGCGATTCATTGATGGGGTCAGGCTCGGGCTCGGCGCTCCCCCGCGGGCTCAGCGCCAGCTTGAGCTGCTTGATGGCGCGGAATAGGCCGGCGCGGCCGGTCTCCCATGGGAACAGGAAGCGTCCCAGGAAGTTGAGCGCCTGGTCCGTCACGAGGCCGATCATGCCGATCATGACGATGCCCGCGTAGACGTTATCGAAATGGCGGTAGCGCTGCTCCTGGTACAGAAACGCGCTGATGCCCGACTTCTCGCCGATCAGCTCGGCGACGATCAAGTAGGTCCAGGCCCAGCCGAGCAGGATGCGCATGTCTCGGTAGAGCGCCGGCAGCGCCGCCGGCAGCACGACGTTCTTCACCAGCTGCAGCCGGCTCGCGCCCAGCGTCTGCGCGGCTTGCAGCAGCGCTCCGTCCACGGAGCGCGTCGTGTTGGCGACCACCAGCACCATCTGGAAGAAGGTGCCGATGAAGATGATGGTGATCTTGGGCTCGTCACCCAGGCCCAGCACCGCGACCGCCAGCGCGCCGAACACCGGCGCTGGCATGTAGCGCACGAAGTCCACGAACGGCTCGGTCAGGCGGGAGAAGATGGCGAAGGTGCCGCACAGGATGCCGAGCGGCAGCCCGAAGATCGCCGAGTACAGGAAGCCCTGAAAGATGATCTGGCAGCTCTGCCACAGGCTCTCGTGCAGCCAGTAGTCACCCTTGCGCAGCGGCGGCGTCGTGAAGGCGGTGTAGAAGGCGCGCCCGACCTCATGCGGGGCGGGCAAGAACACCGGGTTGGCGCGCTCACCCTGCACCAGCGGAGCGCCAGCCTTACGCAGCTCCTCGTTCCGCTTCTCGAACACCTCCAGCTCGATCAGCTGGTCTTTGGCTACGTAGCTGTACTGACCCGGCACGTTCACGTCGCCAGGATCGTGAACGTGCACGAGCGGGTGCCAAACGAACGGCACGTAACTGACGATGGACCACAGCATGAGCGGCAGCACGAACGCCAGGATTCCAGCCACCAGGCTCATCCGAGCCGGCAGCGCCGTCCGCACGGCGAACACGCGCCGCCTTGCCGTAGGTCCGCTCGATTTCACTTGAGGGCTTCCTCCGTCAGGGACGGGTCGAGGTACTCAGCGACCTTCTCAGGCGCCTTGTACACGGTGTTCTTGACGTTGAACTCGTCGACGATCTTGCCGGAGCCGTAGATGGAGGTGAGCGCATCACCCGTGGCCCAGTGCTTCTTCGCCTCGCTGAGGTCCATGATGTGCGTGCCGCTCATGATCGCCTTGTAGGCGTCGGGCGTGAGCTTGACGCGCGCGCTCATGATCGTGGCGGCCTCGTCCGCGTTCTTCGGGTCGTTCACGAACTTGGCGACGCGGTCCCAAACCTTGACGACCTTGACCCAGTCAGCGCGGCGCTCGGCCAGGCTCTTCGGGTTGACGGCGAGCACGTCGTAGATCAGGCCCGGCACGTCCTTGCTGGTGAAGATGGCCTTGGAGCCCGGCACCTCCTTGAGCGCGGCGCCGCTGCTCGGCTGCCACGCGCCGATCGCGTCCACGCCGCCCGACTTCAGCGCTTGCGGCGTCTCGTCCGTCTTGATGTTCTTCAGCTTGACGTCGCTCTCCTTCAGATTCGCGCTCTTGAGCGCGTGGAGCAGGAGCAAATGGTCGACGAAGCCGACCTCGACGCCGATGGTCTTGCCCTTCAGCTGCGCCACGGAGTCGATGCCGGGGCGGGCGACGATCATGTCGTTGCCGTTGCTGTAGTCGTTGATGAGGATGGTCTTGCTCTTGCCGCCGGTGGCGCCGGTAACCAGCGCGTCGCCGTTCGTCATGCACACGGCGTCGACCTTGCCGGCGGCGAACGCCTCCATCGACGCGACGTAGTCCAGCCAGGAGAACTCGACGTTGACGCCGGCCTCTTTGAACCAACCTTTTTGGATCGCCACGTCCCAGGCCACCCAGCCCGGCCAGTCGCTGTAAGCGATGGTCAAGGCGGGCCCCGCGCTGGGCGTGGGCTCTGCCGCGGAGGGCGCTGCCGCGGCCGGAGCATCAGCCGCAGCGGCTGCCGCGGGCTTGTCCTCCGCGGCGGGTTTGGGAGCCTCAGACTTGTTACACGCCGTCGCTACGAGCGACAGCACAGCGATACCGATGAGCCGAACGATCGGGTTCATAAGAGACCTTTCGCCCGGTGAGCCTACGAAGCAGCCCGACCATGCCGGGCACCCCGTTTCGGTCCCATTTCGAACCCGTTTCTCTTGCGCTCTTCGTCGCTTCGCTGACGCGCGCGCCGACTTCTACTGAAATTTCCCGCCTTTGATGGAATTCAAGCTTCGGCGCCTGAGACGATTTGCACAAATTCTGAGCTGGTTCCAGTAGAGCAATTTGCGTTTTCGCGGCATTAGTTGGCCATGATGGGTCGCGTGGCCAGCATTCTTCTTTTCGGTTTTGCGCTTTTTTCCTCAGCATGTGACGCAGGCAGCAGCGGCCTCGATCTGGAGATTGGCGACCCCGCCGACGAGGGCAGCGACGACGACGTCGGCGCGGAAGAGCTCGGCCCCACGCCCGTCGAACGCCACGGCCACCTCAAGGTGGTGGGCACGCAGCTGCAGGACGAGCATGGCAAAGCTGTCCAGCTCAAGGGCGTCAGCAGCATGTGGCTGAACTGGGAGCCCAGCGGCTACGCCGAGAACCTGACCGCGCTGCGCTGGATGCGCAACAACTGGAACCTATCGGTGATCCGCGCCGCGATGGGCGTGGAGCCGAACGGCGCCTACCTGACCGATCCGGACGTGGCGATGGAGCAGGTGCTCACGATCGTGGACAACGCGATCGCCGCGGGCGTCTACGTGATCGTGGATTTTCACGCTCACTCGGCCCACCTCAAGCAGCAGGAGGCGATCGAGTTCTTCACCGAGGTCGCGACGGCGTACGCCGGCTTGCCCAACCTGATCTACGAGCCCTTCAACGAGCCCACGGGTGTGACCTGGGACGTGATCAAGCCTTACCACGAGGCCGTGGTGGCAGCGATTCGCGAGATCGACGCGGAAGCGCCGATCGTGCTCGGCACACCCAGCTGGTCACAAGAGGTGGACGTTGCCGCCAAGGACCCGGTCGAAGGCACGAACCTGCTCTACACGCTCCACTACTACTCCTGCACCCACACCGGCTGGCTGCGGCAGCGAGCTGACGCGGCGCTGGCCGGTGGCATCGCCCTGTTCGTGACCGAGTGGGGCGCCACCCACGCGGACGGCGGGCTGGATGGCCTGGTGTGCCTGGAAGAAGCGCAGCTGTGGGACGACTGGATGGACGCCCGCAAGATCAGCTGGGCCGCGTGGAAGCTCGACGACTGTGAGCCTGACTCCACGTGCCTGCTCAAGCCCGGCGCACCGGTGGACGGCGGTTGGACCAACGACTGGCTGCGCGGCCACGCGCGCTTCGTGCGCGGCCGCATGCAAGACTAGCTACTCCGTGCAGCAGCCCCATTTTTGCTGCAGGTAGGTCTCCAGGCCTACGACCTCCGAGTCCCCGAGCGCGCGGCCATAGATCAAGAGCTCGCCGATCGCGCCAGCGAAGTAGCCGCAGTCCGGGTACAGCCCGTGGCCGATGAAGACCTCGCCGCGTGAGACGTTCTCCGGCGTACTGAAGCTCCGCTCGCCCAAACCGAAGGTGTTGCGGCGGAGTCGCACGGCGCCGTTGCTCTGCTGGATGCCCATCAGCACCTCGGGCTCCTCTGGCACCACCGGGTAATCCGTGGAATGCAGGAAGCTGTCCATCACCTCGTACAGCGGGTAGCCCTGCCATGAGCCGAGGTGCACGTCGTCAAGCTCCGAGCCGTTGGACGCCTCGAAGATGCTCTGACATTCCTTCGCGCCCTGCCAACCCGCGTAGATGATGCTGACGCCGCGGCTGAGGTCCGCCGCCAGCGTGGGCAGCTTCAGGTAATCATTCTGGCCGTCGAAGACGAGCGCCGGCTTACCTGCGAGCGCGCCCTGCACCAGCTTGGGCCGCTGGTTGGTCGCGGTCTGCCTGGCCACGAGCTGCGCAGCGCTGTCCAACCACGCGCTGACCGCGCCGTTCACCTCCGTGACGCCGCGCTCAGCGCGCAGCCAAAGTACGAGGCCCTGCTGCGGCACCAGCGAGAGATCCGGCTCCCGGGCGCCCTCACCCGCTT
>JAEYOT010000736.1 GCA_023411445.1 Pseudomonadota bacterium | reverse complement strand
CTCGGGCCCGCTTCATCGTAGGCGGTGTTCGACGTGCGTTGCTCACCACCACAGCCGACGATGCTCGAGAGCAAGAACGCTACGGCGAGTGTACGACTTACAGTTTCTGTCATCAGTGACTCCTTGTCTGGGGTAGGGCTCGCCCGCGTGCACCATGCATGCCGTCAATGGGCGCTGCTCATCAAGCGCACCCTTGCCTCATCGCGCATCGGCACGCGCACCGCGACGCGGGTCGGAATGGCACCCCTGCCGCGGTCTTGTCTCACCCCTGTGGAGCGCTGCCTCGCTGGCACGGGGGTTGCTGCACAAATAGGGTGTGAAAGCCCTTTGCGCCTCGGTCGTGGTGAGCTGGGCGGCGTTCATGACCTCACTGCCAAGCGCCCACGCTGAGGCGCCCGCCCGCTGGCAGGTAGCGGGCGTGCTCGAAGCTCCGAGCTTGCTTCTGTGGTTGCCGCCGCAAGGCGAGATTCGCTGCAGAAACAACTCGTATTTACCTCTGTGGCGCGAGCCGACCAGCACCCCTTGCGTGCTGACGCTGGACGCAGCGTACGCGACCGAGGCAGAGGTTCCCGCGCCCGTGGCGGCTTACAGCGTCCCGCCGCTGCTCCACTACCAAGGCAGTGACCGCTCAGCAGCCGCGCTCGCGCTGTCGCTCGTGCCCGGCGGACCGTGCACTGCCGCGTGCATCAAGATCGCTGGCTCGTTCTGAGCTCGCCAGCGCGCCGCCCTGCATAGCGCAACAGATGCAACGCTCGCATGCGCGTACCGAGGCATGTTCGCGCCATCGCGTTCGATCGCGAGCAGGACGCTCCGTGCGCTCGTGACTCATCGACGCAAACGCGCCGCGAGGACCGGTACGATGCGCACCTTGGCACGCTCGGTGCTTGTTCACGGCTCGGAGGTACAACATGCTCTGGACACTCGTTTTGGTGATGCTCGTGCTTTGGGCCGTTGGTTTGGCCACTTCGTACACGCTCGGTGGTCTGCTCCACCTGTTGCTGCTCGCAGCGCTAGTCGTAGCGGTCATCCAACTGGTGCAGGGACGTCGAGTCGTATGACCCAAGCGCGCTGGGCGGCGGGCTTTCGAGTCCGCCTTCCCACGCACAGCGCGTCGAGCTCAGCCGCAGGCGCTGAGCACACGCGCGAAGGAGACGGAAAATGAAGCATCGATATGTCTATCTAGCTATTTGCGGCGCACTACTAGGCTGCTCCAAGGATCGGCCTGCAGAGAGCGCCTATGACGACCAGCGCGCCCTGACCCCAGCCAGCGGCACCTACGAACGCCCCCAAGCTGAGCGCGTCGACGCGCGGCCGGAGCGCGAGCCGTCCACCAGCTCGGGCGTGCTCCGCGCCGATGATGCCGATGATATGGACGCGCCGAGCGGCACCGCCCCGCGCTACGACGGCGCCACGGCGGGCTCCACGGCGCCCGCGCCGGACAACACCGAGGTCAACCAGCGCGATCGCGACGAAAGCGCCAAGACGCCGCTGGACCAAGGCAACAACGAGGCGGATCTGCGAATCACTCAGCAGATTCGCCAAGCCGTGCAGGCGGACGACTCGCTCTCGTTCACGGCCAAGAACGTCAAGATCATCAGCACCGGCGGCAAGGTAACGCTGCGTGGCCCGGTCAATAGCGCAGCTGAGCGCAACGCCATCGAAGAGGCCGCGCGCAAGGTGGCCGGGGTGCTGCAAGTCGACAACCAAATCGAAATCAAGAAGTGAAAGAGAACATCATGAGTAAGAACAAGTCTGTCATCGCGACGGTGGATAGCCAGGCTCGAGCCGAGCGCATCGTCGTCAGCTTGCAGAGCGCCGGGGTCGCCCCCAGCGACATTTCGGCGATCTTCCCGGATCAACGTGGTTCGCGCGACTTCGCGCTCGAGCAGAACACGAAGGCTCCCGAGGGCGCCGTGACCGGCGTCGCCAGCGGTGGCGTGCTGGGCGGTACTCTGGGCCTGCTCGCCGGCATCGGGGCCCTGGCCATTCCTGGCCTCGGGCCGTTCATCGCTGCTGGCCCGCTGATGGCGGCGCTCAGCGGCGCGGCCGCCGGTGGCGCTGTGGGCGGCGTGGTCGGGGCGTTGATTGGCCTCGGCATTCCGGAGGTAGAAGCCAAGAAGTACGAGAGCAAGCTGCGCAGCGGCAATATCGTGATCGCCGTGCACGTGGACGACCGCGACGAGCAGAAGCGCGTCGAAGACATCCTGAAGCACGAAGGTGCAGTGGACGTCAGCACCACGAGCGAGGCTTCGGTGCCGGACGAGCCGCGCCTACGCCGACACGCCTAGGCGACGCCGGGAGAGACTGAAGGGCGGCGGTCCGTACTCGCTACGGTCGCCGCCCTCGGCCTTCCATGCGCGCTTCCAGAAACACCGCTGCGATGCGCTCGACCTCTGCGTACGCGGGCTCTGCAAGCTCGCTGCCGAAAACGTCCGGGTCGAGCTCCTGGTATGTGTACACGGCTCCGCGTTCGCGCAGTAGGGGCTGCGCGGCGACCCAAAAGGTGTCGACGCCGCGGACCACGGCGCTGCCGGTGTAGAGCAAGAGCGTGCCGCCGTCGCGATTTTGTCCCAGCCGCGTCAGAGCCTCATCGACCAGGCGCAAAGACAGCCTTTCGCCAAAATGGCCGCCGCCGTGACGGTAAGTGCGAGACGAACTGTCACGCAGGTAGGGCGGATTGGCGATCACCAAATCGAGCTCGAGCCGCGAGTCGATGCCGCGCAGGAGATCGCTCTCGATGGGCTCGGCTCTCACCTCCGCGGCTTCCGCGTTGACAGCGCAGGCTTCGAGCGCCTTGGGGTTGATGTCGCCCAGCAGCACCGGGGTCTCCAAAAGCCCGCGGCGCGCGAGCGCGATGCCGCCCACGCCCGTCCCGGCACAGACCTCGACGGCTCGGCGCGCCGGACGAGCCGCCGCCAAGACAGCGTGCACGAAGCGGTAGCTGTCGGGGCCGAAGAACACCGCGCCAGCTTCTGACGTTGGGAAAGCAGAATGCAGGAACAGCTCTTCATTTAGGCTCGATACGCGCAGCGTAGGCCGCCAGAGTCCCTCCCCCAGCGACTCACAACCACCAGCGTCCCTCAATAGCTCGAACAAGCCAGGCGGCAGAATCTCCGGGCGAAAGGGGCGATTCCAACCGAGCACGTCGGGTACGCTCGCTGCCAGCGCGTTCTCGGGTCTAGCGTTGACGAAGGCGTGCGTGTCGGGTGTCACCGTGTGAAACGTGTAGCGAAGCTCTTTCAGCGCGCGTAGCAGCTGGGTCAGGCGGGAGGATGTCACGCGCCGCCATGTTCAACCTTCGTGCCAGCGCGCCTGGCGAAGATGGCACGACGATTGCTCATGCCTGGGCCATGCCGCTCACCACGCGCTCGCTCGCTGGCTCATCGCCGAGCCCTGAGGTCCTGCATCGCCGTCTCGCGGCTTCCCATCCTTTGCGCCTCGCGCCGCGGCTCCATGAGCTGGACTGGGAGGCGGACTTGGAGGAAGAGCTGTGCTGCCGGCGCTTGGAGCGGCAATGGGTGGAAGCCGAGCGCGCCGCCGTGGCGCGTGAGGTCGCCTCGGTGCCGACCACGCCGCAGGGCTTCTTGGGCTGGTTCAAGCAGCTCGAGCAGCGCGGTCCGGGCCAGGGCGATCCGTTGTTCCCGTGGCTAGCCCAGCACGCGAGCCACGACGAGATGCGCTGGTTTCTGCACCAAGAGATGGCGGGGGAAGCGGGCTTCGACGATCTCGTCGCGCTCGCGCAGCTCAAACTGCCGGCGCGACCCAAGCTGGAGATGGCCCGCAATTACTGGGACGAGATGGGCCAGGGCAACCCGGGCGGGATGCACGGCCCGCTCCTCTCTCGATTGCAAGAGCACTTGCCGCCGTCGTCGGATCCCATCGTTTGGGAGGCGCTGGCTCTCGGCAACATGATGGTCGCGCTAGCTAGCTCCCGCTCGTATGCCTACCAAGCCATCGGCGCGCTCGGCGTGATCGAGCTCACGGCGCCCGGCCGCGCGGAGCAGGTCAATGCCGGCCTCAAGCGCCTGGGGTTTCCGGGAGAAGCTCGGCGCTACTACGCCCTGCACGCCACCCTGGATATCCGGCATTGCCAGACCTGGACGCGCGAGGTGTTCGCTCCCTTGGTGGCCGAGGAGCCGCGGGTCGCGCCGCTGCTGGCCGAAGGCGCGCTGTTGCGCCTGCGCGCGGGGCAACGCTGCTTCGAGCGCTACCGGCGGGAGCTGGCGCCGCGTGAGCTCAGTCGCTCCGTTGCGTAGTTTGCAACAGTCGTTAGGGTGTTTGCATATTTCGCAATAGCGGCGTAGCTTTGAGGCGATGGACCTCGACAGTTTGCGGCTGTTTCTTCACCTGAGC
>JAEYOT010000681.1 GCA_023411445.1 Pseudomonadota bacterium | reverse complement strand
AGATGCGTGAGGTGACGCGCACGCTCGGCGGCGTGGAGGTTCGCGGCATCGTCGGCAACACCGAGCGCACGCCGCTGGACGAGTGCGGCCACGTTTACAAGGACTTGGACGCCGTGCTCGCCGTGCTCGAGCAGGAGGGGATCGCGCAGGTGGCGCACCGTCTGTACCCGGTCGCCAATTTGAAGGGGACGGATTGAGTCTGGCGGCGAGCTTGGCGAGTCGTCGCCGCAGGAGGTGCGCTCGCCGTGCCGACGACTTATGTTGGCTCCAGCCCGCCATGCCCAAGAAGCCTCGCCCCCGCGCCCAGCGCCGCCAGCAAGAGCGTGACCTTGCCAAGCTGCGCGCGGCCCGCGAAAGGTTGTTCCTCCTCGAACGCGGCGGCTCGCCCGAGCGACCTCTGGCCATCGCCAGCGCCGCGGTGGTGGAGGTGCACGCGGAGTCGGTCCCGTGCCCGCTGTGCGGCGGGCGCCAGCAGGTGAGCGAGCACGTCGCCGTCACCGTGCAGGGGGTGCGCTTGCGCGAGGCGCGCTTGCTCTGCCGGCAGTGCGGCTCCCGCCGCTCGCTTTGGTTTCACATCGCCGACGCCGGTCCCAACTGAGCACGCCAGCTCCGCGCGTTGGCTCGGCGGAACCGATGCAACGCCCAGGGGCAGCCTTGCTTTTTTCCACGGCATGAAACCCGCGAAACAGAGCGCTAGCAGTAGCGATCCCGTCGCCGAACGCACGGCGACCTCGCCTCCAGGCTCTTGAATTCGCTGGCAAATCCATGCGGTTTCCGGGCTGTTTCGGAGAGTGAGTCATTCTGGCGCAATGTTTCGTCCAGATTCATTCCCGGATGCGCCGGTGAAACAGTCGCGAAAAGTTCAGCGCGATACCTACCTCTCCATCAGGACGACGCCCTGCGCGGCGCGCACTCGAATCAGGAACGAGGTACCCCAAGATGTCCAAACGATTGCTACCAATCCTACTGTTTCTCATGGCGCTGCTGCCGGCTGGCGCGGCCTGGGCTGACGAAGCACCGGCAGCCGCCCCCGCAGCAGCAGCAGCTCCCGCAGCCGCCCCCTCGGTTGATATCGCTGCGCTTCAGGATCGCGTGGCCGACCTGGAGGCCTACATCAACAACGGCGCCCGCGTGGAGAAGGACGCAGCCGGCAACCCCCGCACGTCGCTCGTGGCAGGTCCTGGTCCCGGCCACAACGGCTGGATCATGGTCTGTGCTGCGCTCGTGCTGTTCATGACCCTCCCGGGCCTCGCCTTGTTCTACGGCGGTTTGGTTCGCAGCAAGAACGTGCTCAGCGTCATGGCGCAGTGCCTCGGCATGGCCGGCTTGGTCACCATCCTGTGGTGGGCCATCGGCTACAGCTTCGCCTTCGCGCCCGGCAGCCCGTTCTTGGGCGGCACGGACTTCGCGATGCTAAACGGCGTCGACTCGAACCCCAACACCAACTACTCCGGCTGGGTGTCCCACAACGTGTGGGCCATGTTCCAGCTGATGTTCGCGATCATCACGCCGGCCCTGATCGTCGGCGCCATCGCCGAGCGCATGAAGTTCAGCGCGCTGATGCTGTTCATGCTCGGCTGGATGTTCATCGTGTACTTCCCGCTCGCGCACATGGTGTGGGGCGCGGACGGCTTCATGAACGGCGCGTGGAACGCCGACGCCGGTATCAAGGCCATCGACTTCGCGGGCGGCACCGTCGTTCACATGTCCTCCGGTTGGTCCGCGCTGGTGCTCGCGCTCATCGTCGGCAAGCGCAAGGGCTTCGGTAAGGAGAATTTCGCGCCGCACAGCATGGTCTTGACCATGATCGGCACCGGCATGCTGTGGGTCGGCTGGTACGGCTTCAACGCCGGCAGCGCGGTCGCGGCGGACGGCATCGCCTCGCAGGCGTTCATGACCACCACCATCTGCACGGCGGTCGCTTGCGCGTCCTGGCCGGCCGCTGAGTGGATCTCGCGCGGCAAGCCCTCGGTGCTCGGCTTCTGCTCGGGTGCGGTCGGTGGCCTGGTCGTGATCACGCCCTGCGCCGGCTTCGTCTCGGCCTCGAGCGCCGTCATCATCGGCGTGTTCGCGGGCATCGTGCCCTTCTTCGCCTGCACCAAGCTGAAGACCGCGCTCGGTTACGACGACGCGCTGGATACCTTCGGCGTCCACGCCGTGGGCGGCACGCTCGGCGCGATTCTGCTCGGCTTCTTCGCCTCGGCCGAGGTGAACCCGAACCTCGACATCAACCTCAAGGACATCGTCGGCAAGACGCTGTGGATCGAGCAGCTGAAGGCCATGGGCCTCACCATCGTGATGGCGGTCGTCGCCACGGTGATCCTCGGCTACGCGATCAAGGCCACCATCGGCCTGCGCCCGACCGAAGAGGACGAGGTCACCGGTCTGGACCTCAGCGATCACGGCGAGCGCGGCTACCACTCGAGCGAGATCGCCTGAGCCAGCCACGGCCGGAGAGCCCGGTCCGCTGAAATCAGCAGAGGGCCGCGAGCGGCACCCTTCGGGGCTGTCGCTCGCGGCTTTTTGTGCGTAAAAAGCCGCAGCATGACCAGCCCGAGCTACGGCGAGATCGCCAAGATGATCGACCACTCGCTACTGAAGCCGACCATGACTCGCAGGGAGCTGGAGGCGGGCTGCGAGCTGGCGCTGACCTACCAGGTAGCGAGCGTATGCATCATGCCGTTTTACCTGGCGCGTGCGGCGGAGGTCTTGCGCGGCACGGAGGTGCTGCCGACGAC
>JAEYOT010000608.1 GCA_023411445.1 Pseudomonadota bacterium | reverse complement strand
GTGCTCTTAAGACCGATTGCAGACGGCGCCCTTGGTGCCCCCCCCTCCGCCTCGGTCGCCGTCTCCCTAATCTTCTCAGCGGCTTGGAACGCTCCCCTCGTTCCGAGCCGTTGTCCTTTTGTGCTGTAGGTTCAGCCGGTGACTTTGCGCTTCCTGCTCGCTCCGGGTGCTGGCGCCGCCTCGTCTTCCGCCGGCATGCAGCGCCTGTGCGGTCTGCTGGCGGAGCTCGGCCCCGTGCAGACCTTCGACTACCCGTACATGCAGGCGAGCGCCGGCGGGCGGCGCAAGGCACCGGACAAGCTGCCCGTCTTGATCGCCCACCACCGAGCCGAGCTCGAGCGGCTGCGCGCCTCGGCTGCGTCCGACGACGTGCTCGTGCTGGCCGGCAAGAGCATGGGGAGCCGGGTCGGCTGCCACCTCTCCGTGGAGCAGGAGGTCGCGGGGCTGGTCTGCTTCGGTTATCCCCTGCGCGGCCAGAACGGCAAGCTGCGCGACGAGGTGCTGCTGGCGCTCACGGCGCCCATCCTCTTCGTCCAGGGCACGCGCGATCCGCTGTGCCGGCTCGATGAGCTGGAGCAAGTGCGAGCACGCATGAGCGCCCGCAGCGAGTTGTTCGTGGTGGAGGGCGGCGATCACTCGCTCGAGTGCAGCAAGACCGCCTTGAAGGCGCGCGGTCACACCGCTGACGACGTCGATCGCGCGATCCAGTCCGCCGTTCGCGCCTTTTGCGCGACGCTCTAACGAGCGCCGCCTTCGCCGCCGATGGACGCGCCAGCTTCACCGCCGGCAGCGGCGCCGGCGCCTCCCGCGCCGCCGGCACCCACCAGCTCCGGCTCGACCACGAGCGGCTCTGCGTCTGGCATGTCACGCTCGAGCGCGGAGATCAGCCTGGTGAGGTTCTGCAGCGACGGCCGGTACTGCTCGACGGGAGTCGATAGCGACCAAGCGTACGTCGTGTACTCCGTGCCAGCGACCGAGGACATCCAGGTCGAGCAAACGGTGGTGGAGCGGAACGTTCCCGTGCCCTTGTTGAGCTGGGCCTCGCTGCATTGGCGCACGATGGCGAAGAAGCGGGTGAGCAGCTCGCCGTCGCCGTGCAAACGCGAAGCGATGGCCGGGGTGTCGAGCTCCCAGCGCTCCACCATGGCCTCATTGCCGAGCGCGAGCTCCCGGTAGCCAGCTTCGCAGCTGACGCCGCTGCTCGCCGACGCCTGAACGTACACCGCCGCCACCCTGCCCGGATCCAGCGGCCCCGTGTCCTCAACGACTTGGTTGTTCAGGTCCACCACCGAAAGCGACGGGCCCTCGGGTCGCACGATCCAGGCATCCTTGCGGAGCAGGATGCGCACCGGAATCAAGCGCTCCGCGGCAGGGCTCGTCACCAAGCGCAGCGCCCAGGGGTTGGGCCATGTGGTGCGGGTGCGCGTGAAGCTCTGGACTAGGCTCTCCACGAATGGACGTCGCTCGGCGCTGACCGTCGACAGCGCACGCTGGAGCTGCTGCACGGCGGCGCTGGCGAACGGCGTCGTAGGCAGCAGCGCGCGCGAGCTCCGCAGCTGCGCCGCCTCCGCTTCCGTGACATAGGCGTAGAGCTCCCGGCGCGCGGGCGAGGTGTTCATCACGGTCTGCCCGGCGAACACCGGCAGGGTGCCCTGCGAGCGATCGATCGCGCAGGGGCTCGCGCCGCTCGCGCCCGCGGAGCCGCCACTCGTCGTGCCGGCGACGGAGACGTTGTCCGAGAACTGCCACTCCGGTCGCTCGCACGCTGCGAATGGCAGCACGCCGAGCGCCGTGAACGCCAACCCGCGCGCCGCTTTCATCGCTGCCCAGCTCCCAACCCCACCATCATAGCAGAGCCGTGGGCTAGGCCAGACGACGCGCCACTTCGCCAGCAAATTCCGCGAGATCGTCAGCGTCGTCCGTGCGGAAGGCGTGACCTATGCGTCCCAGCTCCAGCATCGCCAAGAGCCGCCCGGAGGCCCGGATCGGCGTCATGGACACGCTGGCGAGCGGCGCGTCAAACTGCATCCGCTCCGCCAGCACCCGCTCAGCGACGCCCAAGCGCGGGCTGCCGCACAAGCCCTTGCCGCGCAGCGCCAGCGCGTAGCAGGGATCGCTAGCCGGCAGCACCTCGCCCAAGCGCTCCACCGGCACACCGAACACGGACGAGCAGACCGGCAGCGGCACTGGGCTGCGGTAGCGGTGAATCAAGCCCGCGCTCGCGTCCAGCGTGAGCGCCGCCAACACCAGCGCGGCCGTCAGCACCTCGCCCAGGTCCCCCCGCGGCAAGCGTGATGCTGCCTCGCGCAGCGTGAGCGGCCGCTCCTGGTCGCGCGCCAAGCGTCGTTTCAAGCTGCCAATCTCACGAATACCGTCGAGAGGACGCCAAGCGTTCCAGCGCACGTCCCGCACTTGGCAGTGCTCGGGGATGCGACCGCCCATGTAGCCGCGTAGTAGCAGCTCGGTGTGCACCGGACCGACCGTGGTCGTGCCGTTGGTGACCAGCCAGCGCGGTGACAGCGACGGATCGTGGGAGCTGAAGGCGGCTTGGGCAACGGCGAGCATGGCGGATCCTGGCTGAGGCGAAGGGCGCCCCGGACCGCAATTTTCCCGGCCTTCCGCGGCGCGGGCCAAGCTTTTGGTGTACCCGTCAGCCGGCCGCGCCGCGCTCCAGCCACACCAGCGTCTCGAAATGGTGGGTGCGCGGGAACATATCGAAGGCCTCGACCGACCGGACCACCAGGCCGGCGGCCAACAGCGGCTTCAGGTCGCGCGAGAGCGTGACGGGATCGCAGGCCACGTAGGCCACCGCGCGCGGGCCGAGCTCCGGCACGGCCCGCACCACCTCCGGCGCCCCCTCGCGCGGGGGATCCAGCACCACCAGCTCGAAGCGTTGGCCCTCGTGCACCAAGTCCTTCACCGCGCGCGCCACGTCCGCGCTGCGCGCCTTCAGCCCCGTGAGGCCCTGCTGGCGAGCCGCCTGCTCCGCCGCCAGCACGGCGCTGGGCGTGCGCTCCACCATCACGCCCGTCAGGCCCAGACGAGCCAAAGGCAGCGCGAAATTGCCGACGCCCGCGAACAAGTCGCAGAACGAGCTCAGGCCACGCGCGCGGGCGCCCTCCAGCACCGAGCTCACCAGCGCCCCGTTCACCTCCGGGTTGATCTGGGAGAAGGCGTCGGCCGGGATGTCCACGTACACGTCGCCCGGCAGCCGGCGCCGCTCGCTGAGCGCCTGCGCCTCGCGCTCGGTGGCGGCGACTCTCAGCTCCTTGCTGAGCGCGCGCAGGAACGGGTCGGCCGCGATCGGCTTGATGCCATCCCGCGCTACGAAGCGCGCGATCACGCCCTCGTCTCCTGCGCGCAGCTCGACGTCCGAGAAGCCGCCCAGCGCCTCGGGGAAGCGACGCGCCAAGCGCCGCACCAGGGCCAGCGCCCGGTTGATGCGCTCATCGGCCACTGCGCAGCGCGGCACCTCCACCAGCTGGTGGCTCCCGCGCGCGAAGAAGCCGAGCTTGCCGTGACGACCGACGTGAAAGCGCACGCGGGAGCGGTAACCTTCGCTCTTGCCGGCGTGCAGCGCGGGCGCCTCCAGCGCCACACCGCCGACGCGACCCAGCGCATCTTGTAGGATGGCCGCCTTGTGCGAAAGCTCCGCCGGCCGCGCGAGCTGCATCAAGTCGCAGCCACCGCAGGTCGCCGCGACGGGGCATTCGGGGATCACCCGCTCCGCGCTCGGCGCGAGCAGCTCGAACGAGGTGACGGCCAGCGCGCCCCGCTGCTTCTCCACCGCGCCCACGCGCACGCGATCACCCGGGACCGCGCCGCGCACGAACAAGATCTCTCCTTCCGGCGTGCGCGCCAGGCCGTCGCCGCCCGGCACCAGCCGCTCGATCGTGAGCTCGAGGCCTTGGAGGTTCATGGTCACCCTTCCAGCTCGTACTGGCTGACGGCGATGCGATTGCCGTCCGGATCTCTCAAGTAAGAGGTGTAGGCGGAGCGAGACTCGAC